>CAMCJY010000089.1 GCA_945875225.1 Comamonas sp. lk
CAGCACAGGCGATTGCCGGTTTGCGCGCCAAAGGCCTGCAGGTGGTGATGATTTCCGGGGACAACTGGGGCGCGGCGCGTGCCGTGGCGGCGCGCTTAGGGCTAGATGCCGGCGCTGGCAGCGCAGAGGTGCTGGCCGGTGTCTTGCCGGGGGACAAAGCCCAACGCGTGCGGGACTTGAAAATCGCAGGCCATGGCGCCAAGCTGCATACCGTGGCGATGGTGGGCGATGGCGTCAATGACGCGCCAGCCCTGGCCGCTGCGGATGTGGGCATGGCCATGTCCAATCCGGACGGCGGCGGCACCGATGTGGCCATGCAGGCCGCGGGCATCACCTTGATGCGCGGCGACCCGCGCCTGGTACTGGCCGCCTTGGACATCTCCCGCCTGACGGTGGCCAAGATACGGCAAAACCTGTTTTGGGCTTTTTTCTATAACGTAGCCGGTATTCCGCTGGCCGCCTTGGGCTATTTGCATCCTGTGCTGGCCGGTGGCGCGATGGCGCTCAGCTCGGTCAGCGTGATGGCCAACGCCTTGTTACTCAAGCGCTGGAAAGGGCCTTGATGCTTGCCGCCAAGGCGCTGGTTTAAGCCTTCAGCACCGGATAGTCGGTATAGCCTTTGTCGCCGCCGCCGTAAAAAGTCATGCGGTCCGGGCTGTTGAGTTCCGCGCCCTGGCGCATGCGTTCGGTCAGGTCCGGGTTGGCGATAAACAGACGTCCGAAAGACACCAGATCCGCGCCTTCGGCTAAGGCTTTTTCGGCCAGCGCCTGGTCGTAGCCATTGTTCACCATCCAGGCGCCATGTCCGCCGGCGTCGCGGTAGGCCTGGCGCAAAGCAGCGTAGTCAAAAGGCCCGTCGCCCTGGTGGTAATCGCGCTCGGCAATCGTCGAGCCTTCAATCACATGCAAATACGCCAGGCCCATGGGCCCGAGTGCTTGCACCACATGCGTGAACAATGCCTTGGGCTGTGGATCAAAGGCATCGTTGGCCGGCGTGACCGGCGCGAGGCGTATGGCGCAACGCGCGCCACCGACCTCTGTGCATAAAGCCTGCATCACCTCGATCAACAAGCGTGCACGGTGGGGCACAGCGCCGCCATAGGCATCGTCGCGGTGGTTGCTGCCCGAACGCAAAAACTGGTCGATCAAATAGCCATTGGCGGCGTGCAACTCCACGCCGTCAAACCCCGCTTCTATGGCATTGCGCGCGGCGCGCCGGTAGTCGTCCACGATGCCGGGTATTTCTTCGATGGCCAAAGCGCGCGGTGTCGAGGTGGCAACAAACTTGGGCGCGCCATCTTTGATCAGCACCGTCTTGGTGTTGGCGGTAATGGCCGAGGGTGCAACCGGCGCTTGGCCGTCGGCTTGCAAATCTACATGGGACACCCGTCCCACGTGCCAAAGCTGCATAAAGATGCTTCCGCCCGCGGCATGCACTGCCGCGGTGACGGGCTTCCAGGCCGCTACCTGCTCTTCGCTCCAGATGCCGGGCACGTCGGCATAGCCTTGGGCTTGATGGCTGATGGCGGTGGCTTCGCTGATGATGAGCGCGGCGCCATGGTGCGGGTCAGCGCGCTGGGCGTAGTAGCGCGCCATGCCCGCATGCGCCAGCGCGCCGGGCGCACGGTTGCGTGTCAAAGGCGCCATCACCAGGCGGTGTGGCAAAGTCATTGCGCCTACGCGCAGGGGTTCAAATAAATCGGCCATAGTGACAGTTTTCTGGTGGGAGGTGTGGTCCGCTCGCCGGTGAATCGCTTGTACAGAGTGGGTGTCAAGCAGGCCTCACAATCGGGCGTGTGGTGAATTTTCTGGAGTGTATGTGCAAGCTTCCCCAGGGCGCTTAGTCGCCCTCGCGTTAGCCTTGTCGGTAGGGGCTGCGCTTTCTTTGGGTATCACCCGTTTTGCTTATGGTCTGCTGCTGCCGGCCATGCGCGAGGATCTGGCTTGGAGCTATACCTTGGCAGGCGCTATGAATACGGCTAATGCGGCTGGGTATTTGATTGGCGCCTTGCTCACGCCCTGGGCTTTGCGTCGTTGGGACCCGGTGCTGCTCTTGTCACGCGGTGCTTTGGCGGCGACGATGTTCATGGCTTTGAGTGGTTTCTTTACCGATGCCTCGGTCTTGTTTCTGCAGCGCCTGCTGGCCGGTATTGCCAGTGCCTCGGTGTTTGTGATGGGCGGCTTGCTGGCGGCGCGCCTGGGCGCCCAAGACCCGCAGCGTGCTGGTTGGCTGCTGGGCGTTTATTACGGGGGCACTGGGCTGGGTATCAGTGTTTCGGCGGTCTTGGTGCCTTGGGCTTTGGCTTTTTTTGGGGAGCAGCCCCATGGCTGGCGCTATGCCTGGTGGCTAATGGCTTTGGTTTGTTTGCTGGGCAGCCTGGTATTACGCTGGCCGGCTAGGCAGCTAGACCAAGGTGGTCCCGCGGGGCAGCAGGCCGCGCGCACGCGTGTGGCTTTGCGCCCTTTGGCCTTTGGCCTGGCCGCTTATGGGATGTTCGGTGTGGGCTATATCGGCTACATGACATTTGTCGTGGCCTTATTGCGCGCCCAGGGCAATAGCACGGAAGCCATCTCGGTGTTTTATGCGGTGCTGGGTCTGGCGGTGATGGCGTCCTCGCGGGTGTGGGCGGGTGTGCTGGACCGCGAAAAAGGCGGGCGGGCTATGGCCTTGCTCAATGGCTTGTTGGGTGTGGCCACGTTCTTGCCCGCAGTGTCTGACAACTTCACGGTTTTGATGTTTTCGGGCATTGTGTTCGGCGGCGTGTTTTTGTCGATCGTGGCTGCGAGCACCGCGCTGGTGCGGCATAACCTGCCGCCAAACCAGTGGGCTAGTGGCATCAGCGCGTTTACGGTGGTGTTTGCGGCCGGGCAGATTGCGGGGCCGGCCATGGTGGGTTGGATTGCCGATGGCGAAGGCGGCCTGGAGCGCGGCCTTCTGGTATCGGCGCTGGCCTTGTGGCTGGGGGCGGTTTTGGCTTGGTGGCAAAAGCCCTTGGTTTTAAACCAAGAGAGTTCTGCGTAAGTACTTACTTACTGGGCTTTGGCTCGCTGCCTGCCGCGCCATGTCCCAAGCTATTTACTACGACTGCATCGTTTCCCATTGCATCCCAACAGACTCGAATGGCAACTTTTCGCACCAACACCCTGATCCCAAGCTAAAAAGACCAAATTGGCTGTCCAAGCTCCGCTTCACCCCCGCGGGGGTGAAGGGGCGGGGGGGAAGCGGGGGGCAAACAAGCAGGGGCCAAGCATCAGGTTCGAAAGCTGCTGTCCATACGGTCGAGTTTGCGCAGCATGGCCGGCCAGGCGAAGGCGCCGCCGATGCCATTGCTTTGGGTGCGCATGGCGTGCCCAACGCCGTCGATGATGCGCGGGTCTACCTGCGTGAGTTCGCCGCCGGCTTGCGCACTGATCTGGATTTGGCAAGTGGATTCAAAGTTGTACATCAGCAAGAAAGCCTCCGGGATGGAGGTGCCCACGGTGAGCAGGCCGTGGTTGCGCAGCATGAGGTGGTTGGCACGGCCCAGATCGGCTTGCAAGCGCGGTTTTTCCTCGTCGCGCAGTGCTACACCCTCATAGCTGTGGTAGCCCAGTGAGGCCAGCACAAAGGTCGATTGCTGGCTGATGGGTAGCACGCCGCAGGCCTGGGCGCTGACCGCCACGCCAGCGCGCGTGTGGGTGTGCAGCACGCAAGCAGCATCGTCACGCGCTGCATGCACCGCGCTATGGATCACAAAGCCGGCGGGGTTGACGGGGAAGGGCGAGTCCATCAGTTTGTTGCACTGCTGGTCCACTTTGATCAGGCTGCTGGCGGTAATTTCTTCGAACAGCAAGCCGTAGGGGTTGATTAAAAAATGGTGCTCGTCTCCGGGCAGGCGTGCGCTGATGTGGGTGAAGATCAGGTCGCTCCAGCCATAGGCGGCGGCTAAGCGGTAGCAGGCGGCCAGGTCAACGCGCAGCTGCCATTCTTGCTCGTTGACCTGGTCTTTGACCGAGGGGATATGCATGCGAAAACTCCTATAGGTGCGCTTCACTCTAACCCATCGGCCTGGCCTCCACACACAGGGAAATGACCGCGACATCACGTGCGCGACAGCGCCGCCTAAAATGCAGTCCCCCCTTGATCTGGACTGCGCGCCATGCTGTATCCCCAACACTTTGATGTGATCGTTGTCGGCGGTGGCCATGCCGGCACCGAAGCGGCGCTGGCGGCAGCGCGTTTGGGCTGCAGCACACTGTTGCTAACGCACAACATAGAGACCCTGGGGCAGATGAGTTGCAACCCGTCCATTGGTGGCATCGGCAAAGGGCATCTGGTCAAAGAGGTCGACGCTTTGGGCGGTGCGATGGCCTTGGCTACGGACGAGAGTGGTATCCAGTTTCGCATTCTTAATTCCAGCAAAGGCCCTGCGGTACGCGCCACCCGCGCCCAGGCCGACCGGGTGCTGTACAAAGCGGCGATACGCAGCATGCTGGAGAACCAGCCCAATTTGTCATTGTTCCAGCAAGCAGTGGACGACCTCCTGGTAGAAGGCGACCGCGTAGTGGGGGCGGTTACGCAAATAGGAATTGTTTTTAAAGCAACTACGGTAATCCTGACGGCGGGTACATTTTTGGACGGCAAAATCCACGTCGGCATGAACAACTACGGCGCGGGCCGCGCTGGGGATCCGCCGGCTGCCCGCTTAAGCGCCCGCCTCAAAGAGCTGAAATTGGCACAAGGCCGCCTCAAGACTGGCACGCCGCCGCGCCTGGATGGGCGCACGATTGATTTTTCCCGCTGCCTGGAGCAGCCGGGCGATGGCATGCCTGGCGGCATGGGCGCGCAACTGCCGGTGTTTAGCTTCATGGGCAGGGCAGAGCAGCACCCGCGGCAAGTGCCGTGCTGGATTACGCATACCAATGCGCGCACCCACGAGATCATCCGCAGCGGTTTTGACCGCAGTCCGATGTTCACCGGCACGATTGAGGGTGTGGGCCCGCGCTATTGCCCTAGTGTGGAAGACAAGGTCAACCGCTTTGCAGACAAAGAAAGCCACCAGATATTTCTGGAGCCCGAGGGCCTGGACACCCATGAGTACTACCCCAACGGCATCTCCACCAGCCTGCCTTTTGATATTCAGTACGACTTGGTGCGCAGCATGGCGGGGCTGGAGAAGGCGCATATTTTGCGACCTGGCTATGCCATCGAGTACGACTACTTTGACCCGCGTGAGCTGAAAAGCAGTTTCGAGACGCGCGCAATCCGGGGTTTGTTTTTTGCCGGACAAATTAACGGTACCACGGGCTACGAAGAAGCGGCGGCCCAGGGTTTGTTCGCCGGCATCAACGCTGCATTGCAAGCCGGCGCCCGCACTGCTTATGCCGGCGAGAGCTGGTTGCCCGCGCGTGACCAGGCCTATATCGGCGTGCTGGTGGATGACCTGATTACCAAGGGCGTGACCGAGCCCTACCGCATGTTTACCAGCCGCGCCGAGTTCCGCTTGCAGCTGCGCGAAGACAATGCCGACGCCCGCCTGACCACGGTAGGCCGCCAACACGGGCTGGTGGACGATGCGCGCTGGGAGGCTTTTAGCCGTAAGCAAGACGCTGTTTCACGTGAAACCGAGCGCCTGCGCAGCCTGTGGGTTAGCCCCAAAAACCTGGCCGCGCCCGAGGCCGAGCGTGTTTTGGGCAAGGCGCTGGAGCATGAATACAGCCTGGCCGATCTCTTGCGCCGCCCCGAAGTGGGCTACGCGGATCTGATGGCCATGGCCGGTGGCCGTTTTGCCAACCCGGATTTGCCGGTGGTGACAGGGCAGGGCGAGGCTTCTGCTGATGTGGTGGTGGCCCCGGCGCAGGATGGGTTTGTGCAAAGCGTCGTTGAGCAGGTGGAAATTGCCATCAAGTACGCTGGCTATATCGACCGGCAAAAAGAAGACGTGGGCCGCGCCGCGCATTATGAAAACCTGCGCCTGCCCGAGACCTTGGACTATATGCAGGTATCGGCGCTCAGCATCGAGGCGCGCCAACGCCTGAACAAGCAGCGCCCCGAGACGCTTGGCCAGGCCTCGCGCATGTCCGGTATTACCCCGGCGACGATTTCGCTCTTGCTCATCCACCTGAAAAAAGGCAACTTGCGCGAGTTCGCGGCCAAGCCATCGCAGATCGCCACCGAGGCCGCGCAGTGAGCACCAGCCTGGCGGCGGGCTTAGATGCGGGGCTCGATGCGCTGGCTTTAGACCTTAACCTCGCCCAGTGCCAGGCCTTGCTGGACTACCTGGCGCTGCTGCAGAAATGGAACCAGGTCTACAACCTGACGGCGGTGCGCGACCCGCAAGCCATGCTTAGCCAGCATCTTTTGGACTGCCTGGCCGTGGTTGCGCCGCTGCGTGCGCAACTTGCAAGCCTGGCTTCGCCGGGCCCGATACGCGTGCTCGACGTAGGCTCGGGCGCCGGTTTGCCGGGCCTGGTGTTGGCGATCTGTTTGCCGGATGTGCGGGTCGATTGCGTGGACACCGTGGCCAAGAAGTCCAGCTTTATCCAGCAAGCGACGCTAAGCCTGGGCCTAGGCAATTTGCGCGGGCTGCATGCGCGGGTGGAAAAGTTGGGCGCCGCTTACCAGGTGGTCAGCGCCCGCGCCTTTTCTTCTTTGCCAGATTTGGTGGCCGGGTCTGACCAGGCTTTGTTAGCCGGCGGCCTCTGGATGGCGATGAAAGGCAAGATCCCGGATGAAGAAATCCAGGCGCTGCCGCCGCAGGTGCAGGCGTTCCACGTGGAGCCTTTGCAGGTGCCGGGGCTGGACGCCCAGCGCTGCGTGGTGTGGATGCGCCGCGTAAGCGTATGAGTAGGCCGACGCAGGCGCTGCATCGAGCGCATAGACAGGCCCTGTTTCACGTGAAACACGCGATCACGTAAACTCGCCCCCTTGTTTCCTTAAGGTTTGCGATGCTTGGCGTCACCGATTACGGCACTTTTGTGGCTGCCGTCCTGATTTTTCTTCTCATCCCCGGGCCGGGCAATTTGGCGCTGGTGCTTTCCACCAGCAAAGGTGGCATGCGCGGCGGCTTGGCGGCGACCCTCGGAGTGATTCTGGGTGACCAGGTCTTGATGTGGATGGCGGTGGCGGGTGTGGCCGCTTTGCTTAGCCATTACCCGACAGCGTTTCATTTGGTGCAATGGGTGGGCGCGGCTTACCTGGCTTGGCTGGGCGCCTATATGTTGTTTGCCAAGCCCGGTGCGCCTTCGCCCATCGAGATTCGGCCCAGCCAGTTTTTGCGCCAAGCATTTTTCATTACTTTGCTGAACCCTAAAGCAATTCTGTTTTACATGGCCTTTTTCCCACTGTTTGTCGACCCGCTGCGCCAGCAGGGCGTGCTCACCTATGGCGTTATGGCGGCGACTATTGCTGCGCTCAC
>CAMCJY010000090.1 GCA_945875225.1 Comamonas sp. lk
TGCGGCCGAGCGCGGGTTTGAAGTGTGGCGCCGCATCAGCGCCTTTGAGCGCTACAAGACCCTGCGCAAAGCGGCGCAACTGTTGCGCGAGCGTGCTGACCAGGTGGCCCGCTTGATGACCATGGAGCAAGGCAAACCCTTGGCCGAGGCGCGCCTGGAAGTGATGGCCGGTGCCGACACCATCGACTGGTTTGCGGAAGAAGGGCGACGCGCCTATGGCCGCGTCATCCCCGCCCGCCAACACGATGTTTACCAATTGGTCGTGAAAGAACCGGTGGGCCCGGTGGCTGCGTTCACACCCTGGAATTTCCCGATTAACCAAGTCGTACGCAAGCTCGCCGCGGCCTTGGCGGCTGGTTGCTCGATGGTGGTGAAGGCCCCCGAGGAAACGCCGGCCTCGCCCGCTGCCCTGATTGCCGTGTTCATCGACGCTGGCGTGCCAGCCGGCGTGGTCAATCTGGTGTATGGCGACCCGGCGCAAATCTCCTCATTCCTGATCGCGCATCCTGCCATTCGCAAAATCTCATTCACCGGCTCTACCGAGGTGGGCAAGCAACTGGCCTCTATGGCGGGCTTGCACATGAAGCGCATGACCATGGAGTTGGGGGGCCATGCCCCAGTGATTGTGTTTGACGATGCGGACGTGGCCCTGGCGGCCAAGACCATGGTCGCCGCCAAGTACCGCAATGCGGGCCAGGTGTGTGTCTCGCCGACCCGTTTTCTGGTGCAAGAAGGCGTGTACCAAGCGTTCGTCGATCAGTTTGTGGCACATGCCCGCAGCTTGAAAGTAGGCAACGGGCTGGATGCGGCCACCACCATGGGGCCTTTGGCCAACCCGCGACGGCTCAGCGCCATGCAAAGTCTGACGACCGATGCGCAAACGCACCATGCCAAGCTACAGCTAGGCGGCAAAGCGATGGAGGGTGCAGGCAATTATTTTGAACCTACCGTGCTGACCGAAGTGCCGCCCGAGGCTCGGCTCATGTTCGAGGAGCCCTTTGGTCCGATCGCACTGATCAACCCCTTTGCCACGTTTGAGGATGCGCTACGCGAAGCCAACCGCCTGCCGGTCGGTCTCGCGGCTTACGCCTGGACCCGCTCGACCCGTACGGCGCAGCAAATCGGTGCCGCCGTGCAAGCCGGTATGGTCAGCATCAACCACCTGGGCCTGGGCATGCCCGAGACCCCTTTTGGCGGCGTGAAAGATTCAGGCTACGGCTCTGAAGGCGGCACCGAGGCGCTGGAGGCCTACCTGAACCCCAAGTTCATATCGCAAGCCGGTTTGGTGTAGCGGGTGATGGCCTCAGAAACCCGCTGAGGCCGCCCACCATCGGCCCTGCTTGCTTGCCCGGGTTTCACTTTTTGAGGTCGGGTTGCACCGGCTCGACAAAAGGAAAGCGCGCCCGTGCTTTCACTGCGGTCGGCCCTGCAGCCCCCGAGCCGCGGATAAATCGCTGGCTTTCATCGACAAAAGGTTGGTAGGCCCAGTTGGGCTTGGCGTCGGACTGGCTGGCAATTTCGGCCAAAAACAAGCGCTCTTGTTGGCTGGCCAGAATTTGCGCATGTACGGTGGGCGGGTCCCAGTCCTGCACCAGGCGGACATGCAGACTTTGCTCGGTTTGCGTATGGGCACTTTGCCCGGCCAGGTTGTGCAGTTCGTCGGGGTCTGCTTCCAGGTTGAACAGCAAAGGCGCCAGGCCATGCGTAAAGATGTATTTCCAGGGGCCCATGCGCACCATGCGCGAGGGGGCCATCACGCCTTCGGAGCTGTATTCCGACACCACGCAGCGCTGCGGCTCGGCTGCGCCTTGCAGCAAGCCCAAAAGGCTGTGCCCATGCAAGGGCCCGACTGCGGGCGGCGGCGGCCCTGCATGGGCCAGGTCGCGGAAAGTTGGTAACAGGTCCAGCAGCGAGACATGTTCGCTCACCCGTGCCGGCGCGAAACGTTTGGGCATGGAGACAATGAGCGGCACGCGCACCGAGGACTCGAAAAAGCATTGCTTGAACCACATGCCGCGCTCACCCAGCATCTCACCGTGGTCGCCGCAAAACACCACCACGGTGTTGTCCTGCAAGCCGGTTTCTTCCAGCACATTGAGGATGCGGCCTATTTTTTCATCCACATAACTGACCATACCGTAATAGGCATGGCGCGCGCGGCGCACTTGGGCATCGGACACGCTGTACAGGTCTTGTGCATGGGCCACGTAAAGCCACTGGCTGTGTACGTCCAGGTCTTCATAGGCAATCGGGGGGACCCGCGGCGCATCGATATCGTCTTCGCGGTACAAGTCCCAAAAGCGCTGCGGCGCCACAAAAGGCGGGTGCGGGTGGGTGTAAGAGACCGTCAGGAAAAAAGGTTGGTCCCGCGGTGATCGCGCCAGGTCATAAAGGCATTGCGCGCCTTTGTATTCCACTTCGTCGTCGTAGTCGATTTGCATGCTGCGCAAGCAGGGACCCGCCTCCAGTACCGGCCGCATGCTCACACCGGTGGGCCGGTAGGCGGGGCCTTTGCGCCAGTCGGGCGTCCAGGCAAAGTCGGCGGGGTAAATGTCGGTGGTCAGGCGCTCATCAAAACCGTGCAACTGGTCTGCGCCAATGAAATGCATCTTGCCGCACAAGATAGTGCGGTAACCCGCATGCCGCAGGTAATGCGCGATGGTCGGCGTGGCCGAGGGAAATTCGGCCGCGTTGTCGTAAGCACCGATGGAATGTGGCAAGCGACCGCTCAGCATGGACACGCGTGAGGGGGCGCAGATCGGGAAATTGCAGTAAGCGCTGTCAAACACCACGCCTTGTGCAGCTAGGCGGCTTAAATGCGGTGTCTGCACCAGTGGATGCCCGTGAAAAGGCAGGGTGGGTACGGCCAGCTGGTCTGCCATGACCAGCAATATATTGGGCTGAACGTGCTTCATCGTAGCAAAGGGGCAAGACGGCTTACTCAGGCTTGATGTCAGCGGCCTTGACCACTTTGGTCCATTGCACCAGCTCTTGCTTGAAAAATGTGTCAAACGCTTCTGGCTTGCCAGGCTTGGCGCTGTGCATACCGGCATTGGTCATGGCCAGACCAAAATCCTCCTGCATCAGCACCTTGTTGATTTCCCCTACCAATTTGTCCACCACTGCCACCGGCGTTCCTTTGGGTGCCAGCAGGCCCAACCATTGTTCCACTTCAAAATCTTTCATGCCGGCCTCTGCCATAGTGGGTACCTGGGGTAGGCCAGGCATACGCTGCGCGCTGGTGACCGCCAGTGCCCGCAGCTTGCCCGCTTTGACCTGTGGCAAAGCCACCGCCGCATTGGCAAATTGGTAGTCGATGCGACCGGCCATCTGGTCGATGATGGCCGCAGGCGCACCCGTGTAGGGGATGTGAACCACAAATAAATTAAGTCTGGACTTCAACAATTCACCGGTCAAGTGCGCGGGCGAACCCAGGCCTGCGGACGCATAGCTCAGCATGGCCGGGTTAGCGCGCGCTATCTTGATCAAATCTTGCAAGGAGTTGATCTTGCTGGCTGGGTGCACCACCAACACTTGCGGGCCGGAGGCCACCAGCGCAACGCGTTCCAAATCCTTCACCGCGTCAAAGTTCATGGGCGCACGCATGGCGGTGGCAATGGTCAAGGCACTGGTGGTAAACAGCAGGGTGTAGCCGTCCGCACTGGCTTTAGCCACTTGGTCGGCGCCGATATTGCCGCCTGCACCCAGCTTGTTTTCGACCACAAAGGGTTGTCCTAGGCTGTTTTGTAAGCGGGTGCCGAGTTGGCGCGCCGCCCCATCGACCAGGCCACCGGCTGGCCAGGGCACGATCAGACGCACCGGTTTATTGGGGTAGCTTTGGGCTTGTGCCCAGGGCTGGCAGAGCAAAAGGATGCTGCTGGCAAGCAGCAAGGTGTTCAGTGCGCGACGCAGGGAAGAGACAGTTGTATGCATGGTGGTGGCCTTAGGGTGGAAGTACAAAGTGCTTTACAGCGTGAGCTGCATTTCGAATTGGATGAAGTCGCCGCGGTAGGTAATTTGCCCCAGGTACAGGACGGTGCCGTCCGGCGCCAGGCAAATGCGCCTGACTTCGGCCACCGGTGAGCCCACCGCTACCGCCAGCAGCCGGGCGATTTCTACATCGGCCGTGGAAATACGCAAGGTCTGGCGCGCTGCGGTGATCGTCACATGCGGCAAATCCACCATGACCGGAATGACGGTCTCTTGGCGAAAGCGCTTGGGGGCTTGGCGAAATACGCGTTGGTCAATATAGAGCGAGGCGGCGCAATAGGCTTGGCCATCGCGCGAGTGCACACGGCGCATATGGTGGTAAGCCGGCGCGGCGCTACCGTCCATGGCAGTGAGCGGCGGTTGCACGCCAGACTCCTCCAGCAGGGTCAATTGTGGTTTGTCGTTACGGTAGGCATCGGCCAGGCCCTGCAAAGAGGTCTCCAATGTCAGCGAGCGCTCGGTGCGTACCTGGTCGGTTACAAAAGTGCCGCGCCCGCGCTGCGGCAGCAACAGGCCTTCGCGGGTGAGAATGTCTATGGCCTGGCGCACCGTGACGCGGGCTACCTGAAATTCAGCCACCAAGGCCTCAAGCGACGGCACTTTGGCGCCCGGGCCCCATAGGCCGCGCATCACACGCTGGCGCAACAAGTCCGCTAGCTGGGAATACAGCGGTACCGGGCTGTCGGGGAAGATGGGGTGGGCCGAGGACTGCATTAGATATCTGATAGTTCTATCTATAGTAACATAAGCCAGACTTCACGCGTAGACGCCTTCAGGCCGAAATCAGTTTGGAGCGCAAACTGCTCTGAAAGGCTGACCGATGAAAACCATTTTTGTATTGTTTGACTCGCTGGTGCGCAACGCGCTGGAGTGCTATGGCGGCAGCGCTGTGGCCACACCCCAGTTCCAACGCTTCGCCCAGCGCGCAGTGACTTTTGACAACCACTATGCAGGCAGTCTGCCCTGCATGCCGGCACGGCGCGACCTGCATACCGGGCGCCTGAATTTTTTGCACCGCAGCTGGGGTGCGCTCGAGCCCTTTGACCAGTCGTTTTCTGAACTGCTGCGCGCCCAGGGCACTTACACCCACCTCATTTCGGACCATTACCACTACTGGGAAGACGGTGGAGCCACCTACCACAACCGCTATTCGTCCTGGGAGTTCATACGCGGCCAGGAGTGGGACAAATGGAAGGCCATGGTGCAGCCGCCACTAGAGCGCTTTAAACAGATGTACCACCCCATGCAGCAGCCCGAGGGCCCCCACGACGGGCGCCTGCAAACCATGGTGAACCGCGAGTACATGCAAGACGAGGCCGACTATTGCTGCCCGCGCAGCTTCAAGGCCGGCTTTGATTTTTTGGACACCAACCGCGATGCGGACAACTGGGTGCTGCATCTGGAATGCTTCGATCCGCACGAGCCTTTTTCCGCGCCCGCGCGTTTTCGCGAGCGCTACCCTACGGGCTACACCGGTCCTATCCTGGACTGGCCGCGCTACAAACGCCACGAGGAGACCGCGCTGGAAGTGCAGGAAATGCGCGCCAACTACGCGGCTTTGCTGAGCATGTGCGACGAATACTTTGGCCGACTGCTCGATTACATGGACCGCCATGCCATGTGGGAGGACACCACCCTCATCCTGAGCACCGACCATGGCTTTTTGCTGGCCGAGCACGACTGGTGGGGCAAAAACCGCATGCCGTTTTTCAATGAAATTGCGCATATCCCACTGCTGATTGCGCATCCCGCTTTCGCCGCCCAAGCCGGCCAGCGCCGCCAGGCCCTCACGCAGACCACCGACCTGATGCCGACCTTGCTCGATCTGCACGGGGTCAAGCCACCGGCCACGGTGGAAGGCCACTCGTTATTGCCTGTGCTGGAGCAGGATAGGCCGCTGCGCGAAGCAGCGATTTACGGCATGTTTGGCGCGGCCACCAACATCACCGACGGACGCTACACCTATTTGCGCTATCCGAAGGACATGACGCGCCAGGATTTGTATGAATACACCTTGATGCCGATGCACCTCAAGTCGATGTTTGCCGTCTCCGACCTGGCCCAGGCCGAGTTGGCGCGCGGCTTTAACTTCACGCAAGGCGTGCCTTTGCTCAAAGTGCCGGCAAGGCGCAATGCCAAAGGCCAGCCGGTGGGGCATACCGGGCAGGGAAGTGGCTATGAAGACACCACCACCGTCTTGTTTGACCTGGCAACTGACCCGGCGCAATTGCAGCCTATCCGGGACGCGGCCGTGGAGCAGCGCCTGATGGCGCAAATCGCCGCATTGATGGAAAAAAATGACGCGCCGCCTGAAGCCTTTTTGCGTCTGGATTTGCCGGTGCCAACTAAGCAATAAATTTATGATTGCCAAGGCGCGGGGTGCTTAAAGCGCGGGCGGCTTGCTTTTTGCGGCGCTTAAGATGTGTGCCCTGGGGGGTGGACTTTTCAATTCCTTTAGGCCTTGGGGTTACCATGCCGCGCGGAGCCCGCAGCGCGCGGGCTGGTACAGGAATTTGGTATGCCATTCAAAGCAGTAGTTTTCGATGCCTATGGCACTTTGTTCGACGTGTATTCGGTGCAGCATTTAGCTGAACAATTGTTTCCGGGCAAGGGCGCCCCATTGGCGCTGGCATGGCGGGATAAGCAAATTGAGTACACGCGCCTGATCACCCAGTCCGACCCGGATCCGACCAAGGGCAGTCGCTTTTACCAGTCGTTTTGGGACCTTACCCGGCTTTCTTTGCACTATTGCCTGGATCGGCTGCAGTTGGACCGGACCCAAGGGCAGGCTGAGGCCCTGATGGGCCAATACGCCAAACTCAGTCCTTTCCCGGAAAACTTGGAGGTCCTGCGGCGCATTAAGCGCCACGGCCTGACAACGGCCATCTTGTCCAACGGCAGCCCGCAGATGCTGGACTCTGCGGTACACAGTGCCGGAATGGCCGGTTTGTTGGACCATGTGATTTCCGTTGACGGCATACGCCTCTTTAAAACTGCGCCGCAGGCCTATGCGCTAGTGCAAGAATCGATACCGCTGCCACTGGAGCAAATTTTGTTTGTGTCGAGCAATGCCTGGGACGCTTTAGGCGCCAATTGGTTTGGCTTACGCACGCATTGGGTCAACCGGCAGGGCTTGCCCTTTGAAGCGCTGGAGCCCCGGCCCGACTTCAGCGGCGCGGACTTGCGCTCGGTACTGCAAACTTTGAAACTTGAGGACTAAAACCTATGCTGGTAAAACAAATTTGGACCGGTAACGACTACCGCAATTTCAACTACCTGGTGGCCTGCCCCGAAACCGGCGAGGCCCTGGCCATAGACCCCTTGGACAGCCAAAAATGCTTGACTGCTGCCAAGGAGGCGGGTTGGGAAATCACCCAAATTCTCAA
>CAMCJY010000091.1 GCA_945875225.1 Comamonas sp. lk
GCTTTCAGACCGGATACCATAACCAAAAAAAGGCCGACGAATACGTCGGCCTTTTAATTTGGGCTTGTGCAACCCGCAGCGCATCAACCCATGTGCAATCCGCCGTTGACCGAGAAGTCCGCGCCGGTGGCGTAGCCGCCTTCATCGGAGGCCAACCAGGCGATGATGGAGGCGATCTCGCTAGGCTCGCCCAGGCGTTTGACCGGCACGGTGGCGACGATCTTTGCCAGCACGTCTTCGCGGATGGCTTTGACCATGTCGGTACCGATGTAGCCAGGGCTCACGGTGTTCACGGTTACGCCTTTGGTGGCCAGCTCCTGGGCCAGGGCCATAGAGAAACCATGCATCCCGGCTTTGGCAGCCGAATAATTGGTTTGACCCGCCTGGCCTTTTGCGCCATTGACCGACGAGATATTGATGATGCGGCCCCAACCTTTTTCCACCATGTCGGCGACCACTTGCTTGGTCACGTTGAACATAGAGTTCAGATTGGTCTCGATCACCATGTCCCAGTCCTCACGGCTCATTTTCAGGAACATGCGGTCGCGCGTAATACCGGCGTTGTTCACCAACACATCGATCACGCCATGCTCGGCCTTGGACTTGGTAAAGGCTTCCACGGTGGAGTCCCAATCGCCGACATTGCCCGCCGATGCGTAAAAGGTGTAGCCCAATGCAGCCTGCTCGCCAACCCACTTGACGTGGTCACGGGTGGGGCCACAACCTGCGATGACTTTAAAACCTTCTTTGTGCAAGCGCTGGCAAATGGCGGTACCGATACCACCCATACCACCGGTAACGTAAGCAACTTTCTGATTCATGTCTGTCTCCTTTTTTTTGATAAAAACTAACGCAACTTTTCTAATTAACGCTCGATGGTGAGTGCAACCCCCATGCCACCGCCAATACACAGGCTAGCGATACCTTTTTTGGCGCCACGGCGGCCCATTTCATGCAGCAATGTCACCAAGATGCGGCAGCCGGACGCACCAATCGGGTGACCGATGGCAATCGCGCCGCCGTTGACATTGACCTTGGAGGTATCCCAGCTCATTTGCTGATTGACGGCACAGGCCTGGGCGGCAAAGGCTTCGTTGATTTCCAGCAAGTCCAGGTCTTGCGCCTTCCAGCCGGCGCGGACCAGGGCTTTTTGCGAAGCGGGTACCGGGCCCATACCCATCATGGCCGGGTCCAGGCCGCTGGTGGCGAAGCTGGCGATGCGGCCCAAGGGGGTCAGCCCTAGGGCGGCGGCTTTTTGCGCCGTCATCACCATCACGGCAGCGGCGCCGTCGTTGATGCCCGAGGCATTGCCGGCGGTGACGCCACCGGCCTTGTCAAACGCGGGGCGCAGACCGGCCAGGGCTTCGGCGTTGGACTTGCGGTTGATAAATTCATCGGCCGCAAAAACGATCGGGTCGCCTTTTTTCTGGGCGATGCTAAAGGGCACGATTTCATCAACAAACTTGCCGGCGTCTTGCGCGGCAGCGGCCTTTTGCTGGCTGGCCAGGGCCAGCGCGTCTTGCATATCGCGGGTGATGCCGTGGGCCTTGGCCACGTTCTCGGCGGTGATGCCCATGTGGTACTGGTTGTACACATCCCACAGGCCATCGACAATCATCGAGTCCACCATATTCCAGTTGCCCATGCGCTGGCCGTCGCGGCTACCCATCAGCACATGGGGCGAGGCGCTCATGTTTTCCTGACCGCCGGCGATCACGATCTCGCTGTCGCCCCAGGCCACGGCTTGCGCGGCCAGCATCACCGCTTTGAGGCCGGAGCCGCACACGGCATTAATGGTCAGCGCAGGGGTTTCTTTGGCCAGACCGCTTTTCATCAGCGACTGGCGCGCGGGGTTTTGGCCGGATCCCGCAGCCAGTACCTGGCCCATGATGACTTCACCCACTTGGTCAGCTGCCAAGCCAGTGCGCTCCAGCAGGTTGCGAATGACCGCGGCGCCCAATTCAGGTGCTGCAACTTTGGACAGGCTGCCGCCAAATTTACCCACGGCGGTGCGGGTGGCTGCGACGATGACGATGTCTTGCATTATTTATGTCTCCGAAAAGTTAAGGGTAAACCGACTCAATGAATAGTGTGTGAAAAGCTGTGGCCCTGCTCAAGCCTTGGCCAATACATAGGTGCCGGGCGCGGCAAAGCTGGCCTTGTATTTGGCCCGGCCATAGGCCTTGGGCGCGGCTACTTGCTTGCCTGCGTGGGACTTGAGCCATTGGGCCCAATCGGTCCACCAGCTGCCAGGGTGCTCTACCGCAGCTTGCATCCACTGGGCATGGCTGGCAGGCAGTTTGCCGTCGGCACGGATCCAGTGGCTGCGCTTGTTTTTAGCCGGCGGGTTGATCACGCCAGCGATGTGGCCGGAGGCGCCCATCACAAAGCGCTTTTCGCCGGGCAGTGCTTGCGTGGAAGCGTAAGCACCGCCGATAGGCACGATATGGTCTTCGCGCGAACCGTATATATAGAAAGGTGTATCCAGCACACCAAAGTCGATCTGCTCGCCACAAACCGTGGCCGCACCGGGCTGCACCAATTTGTTTTCTAGATAAGTGTTGCGCAGATACCAGGCGTAATAGGGGCCAGGCAAATTGGTGGCGTCCGAGTTCCAGTACAAAAGGTCAAATGGCGGAGGCGTTTCGCCTTTGAGGTAGTTGCCCACCACGTAATTCCAAACCAGATCGTTGGGGCGCAAAAAGCTGAAGGTGGAGGCCAGATCCTGGCCCTTCATCAAACCGCCATCGCCCAATTCCTGCTCGCGAAATTTAACGAAGGACTCGTCAATGAATACATCCAAAATTCCGCTGTCAGTGAAGTCCAGCAGCGTGGTCAGCAGCGTGGTGCTGGCCACTGGATGCTCGCCGCGCGCCGCCAGCACTGCCAGCGCCGTGGTCAGCATCGTGCCGCCTACGCAAAAGCCCAGGGCGTTGATGCTGTGGTCGGTGTCGCGCTTGCCAACAATATCTTGCGTCACGCCAATTGCTTGGATCACCGCCTCTTCAATGTAGTCGTCCCAGGTCTTGTGTGCCAAAGTCGCGTCCGGGTTGCGCCAGCTCACCACAAAGGTACGGTGACCTTGGGCTACTGCGTAACGCACCACCGAGTTGTCGGGCTGCAAGTCTAGGATGTAGTATTTGTTGATGCAGGGCGGCACCATGAGGAAAGGCTTTTCAAATACCTTGGCCGTCAGTGGCTTGTATTCAATGAGCTGAAAGAGTTCGTTTTCAAAAACTACGGCGCCCTCGGTGGTGGCGACGTTTTGACCGACAGTAAACACGCTCTCATCGGTCATGGACACATGGCCCTGGCGCATATCGTGCAGCAGGTTTTGCATGCCTTTGGCAATGCTCTCGCCCTTGGTTTCCAGGGCTTTTTGCTGGGCTTCGGCGTTGAAAGCCAAAAAATTGCTCGGGGCTGCGGCCGCCACACCCTGCTCTACGGCAAAGCGCAGGCGGTTGCGGGTTTTTTCATCGGCATCGACCGCTTCGGTCAGCGCCATCAAGGTGCGGCTGTTAAGCAGATAGACCGCTGCGCTCAAAGCAGCAACCGGGTTCTGTTGCCAGGCCGGGTTGGCAAAGCGCTTGTCCTGCATGGGCAGTGCGCCTTCACCCATCAACTGGGTCATCAAGGCCTGCGCGTCCTGCAGGTACTGTTCTTGTACCGCCTGCAGTTTGTCTGCAGAAAACTCGATAACCGGGGGCGCCGAGGGCTGCGCTATGGCCGACATGGCCGCACCGAGGTCCAGGTTTTGGAAATTGGCCAGGGCTTTGGTCCAGGATTGGCTTACAGTCTCCTGAAATTGGGCGGCCGTTTTTGACCAGATATCAAACTGCGGGTTGTCCACGGTGTGTCCTCTTTAGCCGCAGACGGGTACTGCGTATAGGTGTTTGCGTTAGATTATCTGGGGGCTGGCCTTCGCCAGGCTGACAATCTTTGCTGCGGTGCAGCATTTTAAACCGAAAATATGTATATCGTTCCTATCGCTTGGTTGTATGTGACTTTCATGATGGCCGTGGCCGAGGCCACCAGCACCCAGGGCACGGTGCTGGGAGCTGGTATTACCTTTGTGTTTTACGGCCTGATGCCGATTGCTTTGATACTGTATTTCATGGGCAGTCCGGCGCGGCGGCGCCAGCGTTTGGCGCGCGAGGCCCAAGAGGCACAGGACTATTTGGCAGCTCAGGCCGCGCAAACTGCGGACCAGCAAAGCGGTGTCTCAGAGCAGGCAAATACTGGCGACCTGGCGCCCGGTGACCTTGTCGCGCCGGTACGAAAAGAATCTTGAGGGATTGCCCACGGTGCACCAGTTGGGGCTGCCGTCATTGCCAAACACGGCAGATACGCCGCTAGCGGCCAAGCGCTGACGCGCCAGCAAGGACAAATCAGCCAAAAATTTTCCGCCCGCTAAGGGCACAAATGCCTGTGCCGCCAAAGGCGAAAACCCCATAAACGCCGCCCGCACCTCGGGCCCCACCTCAAAAGCCTGCGGGCCAATGCACGGCCCCAGCCAAGCCAGCCACTTCCTTGCTGGCCTACCCGCCGCGGCCTGAGAGGCAAAAAAGGCTTCAACTACGCCAAGCATTGCCGGACTTTTCTCCGCTGACGATGGGGCCAGGCCGTCCAAAGTTTGTGCGCCTAAGCTTGCTCCTATCGCAGCATCAGCCAATCCGGCCAGCCCGCGCCAGCCCGCATGCAAAGCGCCTACTTGGGTCGCTTGCCCACCGGCCACATGGCAGAGCAAGATCGGCAGGCAATCGGCAATGCCCACGGTGCAGGCCAGTGCGCGCTGGCCGGTGTAGCTGCCGTCGGCTTGCTGGTAGTCGGGGGTTTGCGCTTCCAAGGGCAACAGGCGCGTGCCGTGTACCTGCTTTAGCAAGACGGGCCGCGCGCCCAGGGCCTGCGCCAGCCGCTGCACATTGGCAGCTAGCGCCTGCGCCGCATCACCCACATAGGCACCCAGGTTCATGCTGTCATAAGGAGGCAGCGACACGCCCCCGGCGCGCGTGGTGCACAGCGCGCATACCGAAGGCGGCGTCGGCCAGTCGGGCAGCAGCCAGTCTGGATGCGGCGCAAGGCGTGCGGCAGGCTCTGAAATTTGCATAGCCCGAGCATAAACCGGCGCCTGCCCCGCTAACATTGGCCTGCCGGACCATGACCTATGGCGCCCAACCCACACAACGCACTGAAGTAGCCCATGATTCTTGAAATTGCCGACATCCGCATCCACCCTGGCCAAAACGCCGACTTCGAAGCCGCTATCGAGCGTGGCGCGGGCAGCGTCATCGCGCAGGCCAAAGGCTTTCACGGCTACAAGGTCAATCGCAGCATGGAAACGCCAGAGCGCTATGTGCTGCAAATTTTTTGGGCCACGCTGGAAGACCAGACCGTTGGCTTTCGCCAGTCGCCCGCATTTACCGAGTGGCGCGCTATCGTAGGCCCATTTTTCGCCGCAGCACCGCATGTGGAGCATTTCGAGCTCGTTGCCCAGTCTGACTAAACCAGGAGCCGCATCATGATTTACAGCTTCACGCCCCCCGCCGTCGTTGGCGTTGCGGTGGTGGACTCACCCGCACTGTTTCCGGTGCATCGGATTTACTGCGTGGGCCGCAACTATGAAGAGCATGCTAAAGAAATGGGCGGCACGGGCCGCGAAGCACCCTTTTTCTTTATGAAACCGGCCGATGCGGTGCTCTATTGCGCGCCGGACGCCAACGCGCAAATGCCCTACCCCACCCTCACTGCCAATCTGCACCACGAGATTGAGCTAGTGGTCGCTATCGGCCTGGGTGGCCACCACATCAAAGCGGCAGACGCCCACCGCCATATTTTTGGTTACGCAGTGGGTCTGGACATGACGCGCCGCGACCTGCAAAACGAAATGAAAAAACAAAGCCGCCCCTGGTGTATCGGCAAAGGCTTTGACAACTCTGCGCCGATTGGCGCGATTACGCCAGCATCGCAGGTGCCAGGCATTGAACAAGCACGCATCGCCTTAGAAGTGAACGGCCTGACACGCCAAAGCAGCGTGATCAGCAAAATGATCTGGAATATTGCCGAGACGATTGAACAACTCTCCATCGGCTGGATTTTGCAGCCTGGCGACCTGATTTACAGCGGCACCCCCGAAGGCGTGGGCGCGGTGCAAGCCGGCGATGTACTGGTGGGCAGCGTCGATGGCTTGTCGGATTTGCGCATGATCATGACCGCACCGGCGGCTATTTAAGGTACCTGTATGCACGGCTCTCCGATCAAGCATTGCAGGCAATGCGGCAGCGCGGTGGAACAGCGCATCCCCGACGACGGCGACACCAAGCTGCGCGCCGTTTGCCCGGCCTGCCACACCATTCACTACATCAACCCGCTCAATGTGGTGGGTACCATCCCACTGTGGGGCGATAAAGTGCTGCTGTGCAAACGCAATATTGAACCGCGTAAAGGCAAGTGGACGCTGCCTGCGGGCTTCATGGAACTGGGCGAGACCACGGCCGAAGGGGCGGCGCGCGAAACCGTGGAAGAGGCCGGGGCGCAGTTTGAAATGCATGCGCTGTTTTCACTGATCAACGTAGCGCGCGTGGGCCAGGTGCATTTGTTTTATCGCGCCACCTTGCTCAGCCCCGAATTTGCGCCGGGTACTGAAACCCAGGAAGCGGTGTTGTTTGACGAAGCCGATATTCCCTGGGACGAAATAGCTTTTCGCACGGTTAAAGAAACGCTGGAACATTTTTTTGCAGACCGGCGCGCAGGGCACTTCGGCTTTCACACGCTGGACATTTAATGCAGGCCCATCTGCAGGCCCCAGCCTGGCTAGCACTGATTTTTTGCTGAAGACTGAAGCCAGCATGCTGCCCTGTTTTGTCGTCATCGACCTGGAAACCACAGGCGGCAATGCGCAGCAAGACCGCATTACCGAAATCGCCGCCGTACGTGTTGAATACGGCGTGGAGGTGGCGCGCTGGAGCACCCTGGTCAACCCCGGTGTGCGCATACCGCCTTTCATCCAAAGCCTGACCGGTATCAGTGAGGCCATGGTGCAAGACGCGCCCTATTTTGAGGACGTGGCCAGTCGCTTGCTCGAACTCTTGGACGGCGCGGTATTCGTGGCGCATAACGTGCGCTTTGACCATGGCTTTGTGCTGCATGCGCTAGAGCGCATGGACAAGCCCTTCAAGGTCAAAACTCTGTGTACCGTGCGCTTGTCGCGCAAGCTTTTCCCGGCGCATAAAGGCCATGGCCTGGATGCGATATCGCAGCGCCACGGCTTGCACACCCTGGCGCGCCACCGCGCCATGGGCGATGTGGAGTTGGTACTGGGTTTTTTACAGGTAGC
>CAMCJY010000092.1 GCA_945875225.1 Comamonas sp. lk
TGCGCTCAAAGGCGTCGGCCCCCGCCAGCGCCAGACCGTTGATGTGGTCCGGATCGAGCTTGAGCGCACGGGTGATCAAGGCCATGGGTTCACCTTGCAGGCTATGCTGGTTTTTCACCGCTAATGTGTCAGCGTAATCCACCAGCAAACCAGCGACGTCTTTGCCCAGGGCGATTGCTTTCTGGTAGGCCGCCAGCGCATCATCGTTGCGCTGCATCATGCTGTAAGAGCGCGCCAGCATGGCCCAGCCGTCGGCATCATTGGGGTTTTGCTTCATGCGCTCGGCCACTTGCTCCACCATGGCTGCTACCTGGGCCTGGCTGGGAGCGCCGTCGGCGCCCTCTTCGTCACCTTGGGGCGGATTAGCGGAACGTTTATAGGTATAACCGCCGATGGCAATCACTAGCACCAACACCGTTACGCCAACAATCAAGGACCAGGCCGGTTTGGCCGCTGAGGACGCAGCGACTGCGCTGTCGTGCAAGAGCATGTCCAGCAAGCGCCGCTCTAGGCTGGCGCGCTCGGCATCGCGCTGGGCCTGGCTGAGCGTACCTGCCGAATGCGCTTGCTCCAGATCAGCCAATTGGCGTTTAAAAGGGGCCAACAAGGTGTTCAGCGCGTCGGTCATGGCGTCTCTCAGGAAAGATGGGGGTCTTGCGACGCGTCCTTGTCGTCGGCCTCAAAGGCCTCGTCAGCCAGTCGGCTGCGCCGGCGCAAGACCACGAACAACGTGCCCAGGCCCAGGACAACCATGGCCCCAGGCCCGATCCAGAGCAAAGCGGTCAGCGGCTTGAAGGGCGGACGATAGAGCACAAAATCGCCGTAACGGGCGGTCATATAGTCAACCACCTGTTGCTCGTTTTGGCCGTTTTGCAGCATTTCGCGCACCTGACGGCGCAAGTCAACGGCCAGTTCGGCGTGCGACGCGGCAATCGTTTCGTTTTGGCACACCAGACAGCGCAGTTCATTGGAAATTTTCATCACCCGCGCTTCCAGGGCCGGATCATCGCTGGCGGGTAATGCCTCTGCGGCGAAGGCTCCCACGCAGGCCAGAGCCAAGGCCAAGGTGATTACAAAACGGCTTAGGGAAGCTGTGCAAAAGGCCGTCATCTCGAGGAGCGTAGCGACGCGGCGATCCATAAGCGCTTGATTCGTAGGCAAAAATGGATTGCTTCGCTGTGCTCGCAATGACGAGTTTGGACTTTGCCAAAGATTCCTTGGGTAGTTACGCATATCAGCTGTTGAGTTGCTTGAGCAAGGGCTCAATCGTGTTGCGCAGTACATCGGGAGTGAGGGGGCCGATTTGCTTGTAGCGGATCACACCTTCGCGGTCGATGACAAAGGTTTCCGGCACGCCATAGACACCGAAATCGATACCAACGCGCCCGTCACGGTCGGAGATGGAGGCAGTGTAAGGGTTGCCGAAATCGGCCAGCCATTTCATACCCGCCGCGCGCTCGTCTTTGTAATTGAGGCCATAGATAGGCACTTTGGATTGTTTGGCGTATTGCACCAAAAGCGGATGCTCCTGACGGCAGGCCACGCACCAGGAGGCCCAGACATTGAGCACCCACACCTGACCAACCAAATCGGCACGGCTGATGCTCTTCTCGGGCTGGTCTAAGCGCGGCAAGGAAAACTCGGGCGCTGGTTTGCCAATCAGGGGCGAAGGCACTTCTTTAGGGTTGAGACTCAGGCCGGCGCGCAGAAAATACAACAAGACTAACAAGATGCCCATGGGCACCAGATAGCGCACATGCTTCATCACTGTGACTCCACAGCGCGGCGATAGCGCCTGTCGGTCACAGCCAGCAAACCGCCCAGCGCCATGAATAGGCAACCAAACCAAATCCAGTCGATAAAAGGCTTGACATAGACCCGCACAATCCAGGCACCACCTGCAACTTGTTCACCCAGGGATACATACAAATCCCGCGTCAGGCCGGAATCAATCGCCGCCTCGGTCATGGGGTTTTGCTGCACGCGGTAGATGCGTTTTTCCGGGCGCAAGTCCGCGATCGGATGGCCATCGCGCGAGACGCGCATTTGGCCTTGCGCCGCCACATAGTTGGGGCCTTGAAGCTCCTTGATGCCGTCTAATGTGAAGGTATAGCCGCGCACCGTAGTGCTGTCGCCAATGAGCATCTTGACATCGCTCTCGACCTCGTAGGTTTTGACCATCGCCACGCCGATACAAAACACCGCGATACCCAGATGCGCCACCATCATGCCCGCCAGCGCGCGCGGAATCTGGCGCAAACGGGCGGGCGCATTCGCCCAATCCATCCCTTGGGGATGGACGCGTCCCCACAAGTCGGTAGCTACCGAGCCCACTATCCAATAGGCCATGACTAACCCCAATGTGGTGACCAGGCGCACTTCACCGGCCAACGCGCCGGTGATAAGGGCACCGGCAATGGCCACGGCCGCAGCCCAGCGCAAGCGCATAGCTAGGGCCGGTAATTCGGCGTTTTTCCAGCGCGCCAGCGGGCCTATCCCCATAAGAAACACGGCAGGCGCCATCAGCGGCATAAATACCGCGTCAAAGTAGGGCGGACCAACCGATATTTTGCCCATGCCCAAGGCATCGAGCACCAACGGATACAAGGTGCCCAGCATCACCGCCAGGGCCGCCACCACCAATAAGACGTTGTTACCCAGCAAGGCCGATTCTTTGGACCACAGGCCAAAGCGCATACCAATACCGACCTCGGGCGCACGCCATGCATACAAGGAAAAAGAGCCGCCCATCACCACCGCCAAAAAGGCCAAAATGAACTGGCCGCGGGCCGGGTCGGTAGCAAAAGCATGCACCGAGGACAGCACCCCCGATCGGACTAGAAAAGTCCCTAACAGCGAAAACGCAAAGGCCAAAATGGCCAACAACACCGTCCAAGACTTGAAACTATTGCGCTTTTCCGTCACGGCCAGTGAATGGATTAAAGCCGTGCCCAAAAGCCAGGGCATAAGCGAGGCGTTTTCCACTGGATCCCAAAACCACCACCCGCCCCAACCCAGCTCGTAATACGCCCAGGCGCTACCCAGCGCAATGCCGACGGTCAAAAACATCCACGCCACCGTGGTCCAAGGCCGGGTCCAGCGCGCCCAGGTCGCGTCCAAGGTGCCGCCAATCAAGGCTGCAATAGCAAAAGCAAAGGCCACTGAAAACCCGACATAGCCCATATAGAGCATGGGCGGATGGAGCACCATGCCCGGGTCTTGCAACAAGGGGTTGAGGTCGCGGCCCTCGAGCGGCGCCGGGAACAAACGATCAAAAGGGTTGGAGGTGAGCAGCATGAATAACAAAAAGCCCACCGCCACCAGCCCCATGACCGACAGTATGCGTGCTGTCATCTCCTTAGGCAAATGGCGACTGAAAAGTGCGACGGCCACGGTCCAGAGCACCAGCATCTGCACCCACAAAAGCAAAGAGCCTTCGTGCCCGCCCCAGACACCGGCGATGCGGTACTCCAAGGGCAAGGCGGTATTGGATAGAGCAGCCACATAGCGCACCGAAAAATCATGCCCTACAAAAGAGACTGTCAGGCAGACATAAGCCAAGGCTACAAAGAAAAACAGCAGGTAGGACAGCGGACGCGCCAGCGCCATCAAGTCCGCGCGCCCGGTCTGCGCCCCGACCAAGGGAACGCTGCCCAGAACGAGCGACATGCCCAGCGCGAGCCAAAGAGAAAAGTGTCCGATTTCAGGAATCATATTTAGGGGCTCGTGATCACCGAGGTGGAAGTTTTGGCATTGATTAAGGCCGCGTTTTTCAAAGCCTCGGCGGCTTCGGGCGGCATATAGTTTTCATCGTGCTTGGCTAGCACCTCTTTGGCTTGAAAGACGCCGTTTTCCAGCTTGCCCTGGGCCACCACGCCTTTGCCTTCTTTGAACAGATCGGGCAGGATACCCGAGAACTGCACTGGCACGGTGGTGGCGGTATCGGTCACTTCGAAGCGCACCGCCACGCCCTCGCGTTGCACGCTACCGGCGACCACCAAGCCGCCAATACGGAAGGTGCGGCCCAAAGGCGCTTCCTTGGCCACGATCTGCGAAGGCGAAAAGAAAAACACCAGATTACTCTGAAACGCATTGAGCACCAAAGCGGTGGCGCCACCGACCACAGAAAGAATGCCCAAGGCGATGGCAAAGCGTTTACGGCGTGGCGTCATGCGTGGTTTCCTGTTCCCATAGTTCACGTGCGGTTTGCACACTTGCGCGCTGAGCAGTACGCGCCAGCGCGATTTCTAACACAATGCAGATTAACACCACAGCGTAAGAACCCCACACATACAGGCCATAGCCGCCCATGGCCCAAAAAGCGTCCCAACTTTCCCAGATCATGCGACCACCTCCTGCACCCAGCGGGCGTGGCGCTCGCGTTGCAAAATAATTCCGCGCACCCGGTACAAAGCCATGGCGATGCTATAGGCCCAAAAGGCCAAGGCCATCAGCAGCATGGCCCACAGCATGGTCTGGGCCATGCTCGAACCCTTGGTGACGGATACCGAGGCACCCTGGTGCAAAGTGTTCCACCACTTCACCGAGAAATAAATAATCGGCACGTTGACCGCGCCTACCAAAGCCAGCAGGCCACCGGCGCGGTCGGCACGGCGCGGATCGTCGATGGCACTGGTCAGGGCGATGTAGCCCATGTACAAAAAGAACAAAATCAATTCGGAGGTCAGGCGCGCATCCCACACCCACCAGGTGCCCCACATCGGTTTACCCCAGAGCGCGCCAGTCCACAAGGACAAAAACGTGAACATGGCACCAGTCGGTGCCAGGGCCTGGGTCATCATGCCCGAGATACGTGTATTGAAAGTAAAACCCAGAAAAGCCCAGAAGGCCATGGCCAGGTAAATGATCATGGACATCCAGGACGCGGGTACATGGACAAAAATAATGCGGTAGCCCTCGCCCTGCTGAAAATCCGTGGGTGCAACAAAAAAGCCCAAGTACAGGCCCACCAGCGCCAACACAGCGGCCAAGGCAGCGAACATCGGCCAAAGCCGGTCGGCAAGCGGATAAAAAGACTGCGGTGCAGCCCATTGAAACCAGCGAATTCTTAATTGTTCCATTTATTCAAGCGCTATGCGCAAAGCCAGGGCACAGGCCCAGGGCCCGAAAAAACCGGCCAGCAGCAGCATGGCCATCAATATCGACATCTGCGCACCATACTCCAGTCCGCTGAGCTGGGCCTCAACGGCACCAGAACCAAATACCAGAGCCGGAATATACAGAGGCAGCACCAGCAAAGACAACAAAACCTCGCCCCCGCGCACCCCCAAGGTTAAAGCCGCCCCCACGGCACCGACAAAGGAGAGCAAAGGAGTGCCCACCATCAAGGACAGCAACAAGACCCCCATGGTCGGCGCATCCAAGCCAAACTGCAGCGCCAACAGCGGCGAGAGTAGCGTCAGCGGCAGGCCCGAGAGCAGCCAGTGCGCAGTGACCTTGGCCGCCACCAGCACCGGCAGCGGAACTTTGGACAAACTCATTTGCTCCAGCGAGCCGTCCTGGTAATCGGGTGCGAACAAGCGTCCTAACGACAATAAACTGGCCAGCATTGCCCCTACCCACAATATGCCCGGCGCGATCTTGCGCAAGGTCTCGGGTTCGGGTCCGATCGCCAGCGGGAACAAGGTCGCCACCACCACAAAAAAGAACACCGCCGTCAGCACCTCGCTTTTGCGCCGCAACGCCAGCCGCAAGTCGCGCTGCAAGACAGCCATAAACGCGCTCATGCGCCCAGGCGGTAGCTGCGGCTCCGCCCTCCGATGTCCACCGGCTGGTGGCTGGTGAATAAAACCATGCCTCCGCGCGCCAAGTGCGTCGCCATGAAAGTTGCAACCAATTGCTGCGCCGGGCCGTCCAGCGCCACAAAGGGCTCATCCAACAACCACAGAGGCTGGGTCTGCAAGAGCAGACGGGCCAGTGCCACGCGTCGCTTTTGGCCCTGGGACAATACCCGCACCGGCAGTGCGGCACGGCTGCCCAGACCCAAGCGCTGCAAGGCCGCTAAGGCCGCAGCCGCCGCAGCCGGCGTACCGGCAATTGCGGCGCCCGCTTGCAGGTTTTCTACGGCATTGAGTTCTTCTTTGAGGGCCAGCTGGTGGCCCAGGTAGAGCAAATCTTGGCTTAGGCGGCAAGCGCTGCTGCCCAGCAGCTCACCCTGCCAACGCACCTGGCCCTGGGCTGCTGGCGAGAAGCCGGCCAAGATGCGCAGCAAACTCGTCTTGCCCACGCCATTGCCGCCCTCAAGGTGCAGGCACTCGCCGGGCGCCAAGTCAAAACCCACCCCGCGAAACAGGGTGTGGTCTGCACGAACACAGGAGAGATTGGAAACAGACAGCATGCAAAAAAGAACCGGGCAAGTAGGCCATCAATCAGAAAAGCCCTAAGGTGCCCCCACGAATCTAGGCGGGTGAACTAATGTAGCAGAGCCTTTTTCATTGGTCAGGTACCAAGCGCTAGGGCCGCCCCACCGCCCGCGCAGTGACCACCGCCTGCATCAGCCCGCGGTCGTCCACCGCATTGGGGTAATAGCTTTTGTGCTCAGAGACTTCCACCTCGGGATGCGCGGCACCCATGCCCTTGACCGCCCCCACCGCCGCCTGTTCTGCGGCGCTATGGGCCGCTTGCAAGGCCGCCGCGGCATTGCCAAAACTTTGCGTGTCGGCAAGCCCGGCAAGGCGAAACAATCCGCTGCCGTCGCCATGCACTTCCACCACCGCGGTGTAGGCCACCACACCCGTGGCAGCGCCCACGGCATTGGCTACGTCGCAGTTGGGCGGAAACACCACTTCGCAACCCAGGCGGCGCGCCAGTTCGCCGTAATACACCTTGACCGGTCCACCCACGGCCACTACCGGCACCGAAGGCTTAATGCTGACCTGCGCCAGCCCCACCAACGACTCGCCATTGCAAATGGCCTGGCTGATGCGGTCATCGGGCAGGCTAAAACCTAAGGCGGTGTCCAAAATCACCCGCGCGCTCAGGCGCACCGTTTCGCTCCACACCGCGTGGGCGTAGGCGCGGGTACGCTCCTCGGTCGGCATCTTCATCTCGCGCAAGCGGCAGCCCAGTTGCGCCGCCAGGTAAGCGCCTTCACGCGACCAGTTGGCTTGCAACTCCAGCACATGCGCGGCGTCCGAGGGGGTAAAGCCGGCCACTTGAATCAGCCCTTTGCGCTGCAGCGACGAAATGGCGCGCTGCGCGTTCACAGAGGTCGCCAGCGTACGCATGGGTGTGGGCCCGGGGCGCACTTGCGCCAGCAACTCGCTCTCGCGCGCCGAAAGTTCATCCGACAAGCGCG
>CAMCJY010000093.1 GCA_945875225.1 Comamonas sp. lk
CTCCCATTGCCAAAAGCAAAGGCAGCAGCGACAAAAGGATGACCTTGGGATGCAGACAGTACAAGACCGCCCGCCAAAAGGAAGAAATCAGCAAAACCATAGACGCCTCCTTGGCTTAACGCATTGTCAACGAGAAAGTTCAGGCCCGCCCGAACAAACGCAACACGCCACGCCATTGTTGCGACCAGAAGCCCCGGCCATAGTCACGACCCTGCTCCACCTGGTCACGCACACCGGTGGCGGGATAGGTTAAGGTGAAATCGGCAGTACCAAAAAGTATGTCCCAACAGGGCAGCAATACCCCAAAGTTGCAGCCGCCTAAAACCGCCGGTGCGCCATTTGCAGCGGGCGGCTGGCTTTCATGGCCGATGCCGGTCGCATGGTGCATGCGATGAAAGCGTGGGCTCACCCACAGGCGTTCACCAAAGCGGCCAAACCAGACGCGCAAATTGGCATGTTGCAAGTTTTCGCTCAACTGCATCAATGCCACCAAGGCCACAAACTGACCCGGCGCCACGCCGATGAGCAGCGCCAAAAACACAAAAAAAACATCATGCAAAACGTCGTCTAACAGATGGTTGCGGTTATCGCTCCACATGGTCATCTGGCGCTGCGCATGGTGTAGCGCATGCAGCTTCCACCACCAATGGAACTGGTGCTGGGCGCGGTGATACCAGTAGCTGAAAAAATCAAACACCAGCAAGTACAAAACAAAACTGACCAGCGCATGGCCCGTCACCGCCGGCCAGATATCGTCCAGGTGAAAAGTTGTAAGTCCCCCAACACGCAATGCCCCGATGGCGCTGTCTAAAAAAGGGTCTAGGGTAAAAAACAAGGCGAGGCGAAACAGACCCAGACGGTGCAAAAGCGTATAAAAAATATCGGTGCGTATGGTGGCAACATCGATCACCGGCTCGACCGGGCGCCAGCGTTGCAAAGGGCCGATGACACTGATCAGGACGGCGATTTCCAGCAGGCCGACCATCAGCCATTCAGTCGCGCCAAAAGCCAAGTCCAGATGCGCGCCAAAGCCCATAGCAAACACCACAGGCTGGATGCAGGCCTCGAACAGCCAAGCCTGCAAGTAAGCAAATAATTCAATCAAGGTATCCATATACAACTACTATCTTGGATGGGCCGCAATCCAGGCGAGGTAATCAGGGTGGCTGCGCAAGGTGGCAAAGCAAAAACCCCGCTCCTTCAGACCGACGATCAAGGGCTCTAACACGGCCGGCGCCCAGGCGTCTTTGCGCGACCAGATGCCCAGATGCGCCATGAGAATGTCGCCACTGCGGATATTGCGCAGGGCTTTGGCCAGCAGCGCCTGGTTACTGAATTTTTCGCTCGGCAGTTCGTCGCCCAGAAAACCGGCATCGGCCCAGCCCACATGGGCAAAACCGCAGGCGCGAGCAGCGGCCAGCAAGGCGGGCGAGGTTTTACCGCCTGGCGCACGAAACAAAGGCAAGGTGGGCTGGCCCGTGAGCGCGCTCAGGCGCGTAGCTGAGGCCTTCAGCTGCGCGCAGTATTGCGCTACGCTGTAATCCATTTTGCGGCCCGATTGGCTGCCCGCCGAGGGCTGTACTAAAAATTGGGCGCCGTCGGCGCCATCTTTGAGGTCTGCTCGCCAAACCACATGGTCCAAGGTGTGGGACGCAAAACTATGCCCCTCCTGGCCGCGCTCGCGCCACCAGGGCGCCCAATGCTCGCCCAGGCTGCCATCGCCGGTTTGCGTCCGCTCATGGGCCGCAAAAAACGTCACCTTGACCTGGTGTTTGCGCAAGGTATCAGAGATAAAAGGGGCCACTTCCATGTGGCCGGTATCCAGGGTCAGGTAAACCGGTTTTTTGCAATCGCTCTGGCCCCAAGCAAGCCCGGCTAAAAGGATTGCCAGAACCGCGATGGCGGTGCGGCGAAAGCTTGCAATCCGGCCCTTGGCACGGCTGCGCAATGCCGCCGCAATCAACGCGGTGCGTGGTCCAGCGTCCATACACCATGCGGTGAACGTCCCACCGCCACTTGTTGCACTACTTTGCGCGTGGTGGTGTCAATCACCGTGAGTTTTTTAATCCAGCGGGAGGTCACGTAGATGTAGCGCCCGTCCGCTGACAAATCCATGCAATCGGGCCCGCCCGGTGCGGTGTAGGTATCGACCACGGCCAAGGTCTGATAATCGATTTTGCTAATCGTATTGGCCACGCGGTTGCTGACTAGGACATGGCGTTTGTCCCCGACATTGCGAAAAGCATGGGCGGCGGCTCCGGTCTTGATGGTTTTGATCAGCTTGGGCGCCGCTTTGCTCAGCTCATACACCGCCACGCCATTGCCGCCGGTCATCCCGATCAACAGCGTTTTGTCGTCCGGCGTGCCAAACACGTCGGCGGGCAGTGAGCCGGTTTTCACGCGCCACTTGATGCTTTGGCTGGCCAGGTCGATCACCACCAATTCGTCGCTTTCCTGCATGGTGGCATAGGCCAATGAGCTGCTGCTGTCGATCCAGACATGGCTAGGTGTTTTGCCGGTCGAAATGCGTTTGGCCAACGTCATATCATTGCCGTTCCAGTGGTAAATGTCCACATGGTTGAGCCGGTTACCCACGGTGACCAACCATTTCATGTCCGGAGAAAAACGCAGGTGGTAGGGGTCCGAAATACCCTGCACCGTACGCTGCACGGCGGCGGTGCGGGGATCCAAAAACAGCAAAGAATCGCCCACCGCATTGGCCACGATGAGGGATTTTTCGTCCGGTGTCAGGTACAGATGGTGCGGCTCTTTGCCGGTAGGAATCTTTTGCGTCTCTTTCCAGGTGGAAGGGTCAATCACGCTGACAGTGGCATCCATTGAGTTTAGGACGAAGATCGGTGGGGTCTTGCCACCTGCACTAGCCATCGCAGTGCAAAAAAAACAGGCCAGAGGCAAAAAGCGGGTCCAACAGTTCAACGATTTCACAAAAGCCTTATTTATCAATAGCTTCCAAGTGTAACGGGCGGGGCCATTTACCCGCTACGGTTCGGGTCCTTCAGGCTGGCGCAAGCAGTGCCAGTTGCGCCGGCCAAAGCCAGCACCACTGCCCTGGCGCCAGATCTTGGGGCAGGGATAAACCGCCTATTTGCGATCGATGCAAGCCTTCCACCCGATTCCCAACTGCCGCCAGCATGCGCTTGACCTGGTGATATTTGCCCTCGGTCAGGGTGAGGCGAAGATGCAATGGGCTGACCGCCTCGCAAGCCGCGGCACGCACCGCTTTGGGATCATCGTCCAGCACCACACCGGTGAGTAAACGGGCCATCTGGCTGTCGTCCAAAGGGTGTTTGACCGTCACCTCATAGACCTTGGGAACATGGTGGCGCGGCGAACTCATGCGGTGAATGAACTTGCCGTCGTCGGTGAGCAAGAGCATGCCGGTGGTGTCTTGGTCCAGCCGCCCTACCGCTTGCACGCCCTGGACCGCGGCTTTTTGGGGCCGCGTACGCAAGGGCGAGGGCAAGAGTGTGTAAATACTCGGATAAGTCGATGGTTTTTGCGAGCATTCGGTACCCGCAGGTTTGTGCAAAAGAAGGTAAGCCTTGTCGCAAAAGGGCCAGTCCACGCCCCGCACCCGAAAGCGCAGACCCGGCGCCTCGAACTGGGCCGCTGCGTCGGTGCAATTGCGGGCGAGGCCATCTTCAGCGCTGTCGTACACCTGCACATAGCCCTGCTGGATCAGCCCGGCGCAGACCCGTCGGGTTCCAAAGCCCTGGCTGTATAAAACCTCTTGGAGTTGCATAGGTCCGATTCACCCGGGCCTCCCACAAAAAAACGCACCCTTCGGTGCGTTAGGCGGGACGGCCCTGCAATCTATTTGTTTTTAATCTTGCCGCGCGGTATCACGGCGGTTGTGATAGTGGCGCGCACCGGCTCTGCGCCGCTGGGTGCTTTGGGGGGTGAGGTATCCTTCTTGGGCTTTTTGGCCTCTTTATTGGTTTTTTGTTGACCTTTGGCCATGGCGTGATCTCCTGTGCAAAGTTGATGGTGAAAGCCCGTTTCAGTGTAACCGCCCTATGTCCGACGCCGCCCGCCCTTTGATTACTATCGACGAAGCCGAGGTGGACATCAGCGCCATCCGCGCCCAGGGGGCTGGCGGGCAAAACGTCAACAAAGTCTCCAGCGCCATCCATTTGCGCTTTGACATTCCTGCCTCTTCACTGCCCGAAGATGTTAAGGAGCGCTTATTGGCACTGCGCGACAAGCGCATTACGGCCCAGGGCGTACTGATCATCAAGGCGCAAGGCCACCGCACCCAGGATATGAACCGGCTAGACGCCTACGCCCGCTTGCAGGATGTTGTGCAAAGCGTGGCCCAAGCACCCAGACCAAGGCGCGCCACGCGCCCCACCCGCGCCGCCAAAGAGCGGCGACTGCAAGACAAAAGCCAGCGCAGCGCCATCAAAGAATTGCGCGGCAAGGCGCTTGATTAGTCGGGTGTCCTGTTCTCAGGGCTAACCCTGTACTTGCGCCCGTCGGGGGCTACCTACAATGCGCCATCCATTGTCCAACGCCCCGCCCACGCCGACCGCCATGCCCAAAACCACAGAAGCCCCCAAGGACCTGCCCGAGCGCGTCATCAAAAAATACCCCAACCGGCGCTTGTACGACACCCACACTTCCAGCTACATCACGCTGGCCGAAATCAAACAACTGGTCATGGACCACAAAGTCTTTGCGGTAGTCGATGCCAAAACCGCCGAAGACCTGACGCGCAGCATCCTCTTGCAGATTATTTTGGAAGAGGAAGCTGGTGGCTCGCCCATGTTTACCGCGCCGGTGCTGGCCAACATCATCCGCTTTTATGGCCACTCTATGCAGGGATTTATGGGCGGCATCATGGAAAAAAATATGCAAACCCTGATGGAAATGCCGGTGCCTATCGTGCCGGGCGTCATGGGCACCAATGTGTTCCAGCAAATGCAGGAACAAATGCAAAAGCAAACCGAGCAATTTCTGGGCACTTTCGGCATCAAGCGCTAAGCGCATGCCTTGTGCGCCCTGGCGGGCGCTACTCTATTTATGTCAGCACACTTCATGACCGTTGAAACCATCGCCAGCCCCAGCGCAGCGCGCGCGCCCACCGTGGGCTTTGTCAGCCTGGGCTGTCCCAAGGCCCTAACTGACTCCGAACTCATACTCACGCAGCTAAGCGCCGAGGGCTACCAGACCTCCAAAACCTTTGCCGGTGCCGACCTGGTCATCGTCAATACCTGTGGCTTTATTGACGACGCGGTAAAGGAAAGCCTAGACACGATTGGCGAGGCTCTGGCCGACAACGGACGCGTTATCGTCACCGGCTGCCTTGGCGCGCGGGCCGACGGCGATGGTAATAACTTGGTGCGCCAAATGCACCCCAAAGTGCTAGCCGTCACCGGGCCGCATGCCACCCAGGAAGTCATGGATGCGGTGCACCTGAACCTGCCCAAGCCGCATGACCCTTTTGTCGATCTGGTGCCGCAAGGCTTTGGCATCGCCGGCATCAAACTCACGCCACGTCACTATGCGTATTTGAAAATCAGCGAAGGCTGCAATCACCGCTGCACCTTTTGCATCATCCCATCCATGCGCGGCGATTTGGTATCGCGCCCGATGGGCGACGTGCTCAACGAAGCGCGCGCGCTGTTTGAGGGCGGGGTGAAGGAACTGCTGGTCATCAGCCAGGACACCTCGGCCTACGGCGTGGACACGCAATACCGCACCGGGTTTTGGGACGGCAAACCGATCAAAACCCGCACGTTTGAACTGGTAGAAGCGCTGGGCGAGATCGCCGCGCCCTATGGCGCCTGGGTGCGCTTGCACTATGTTTACCCCTACCCCACGGTGGACAAACTGCTGCCGCTAATGGCGCAAGGCAAAGTGCTGCCCTATCTGGACGTGCCGCTGCAACACAGCCACCCCGAGGTGCTCAAGCGCATGAAGCGCCCAGCCAGTGGCGAGCGCAATCTGGAGCGCATTGCCGCTTGGCGTGAAGCCTGCCCCGAACTGGTGGTGCGTAGCACCTTTATCGCCGGTTTTCCGGGCGAGACTGAAGCCGAGTTTGAACACCTGCTGGAGTTTGTACGCGAAGCGCAAATCGACCGCGCCGGTTGCTTTGCCTATAGCGCCGTGAGCGGCGCTACCGCCAACGAATTGCCGGGCATGCTGCCGCTGGAACTGCGCGAGGAGCGCCGCTCCCGTTTTATGGCGGTGGCTGAAGCCGTATCAGCCGAACGCCTGCACCGGCGTATAGGCGCAACCATGCAAGTGCTGGTGGATTCGGCCCCCGGTCTGGGCAAAAAGGGAGGCATAGGCCGCAGCTATGCCGACGCCCCGGAAATCGACGGCGTGGTGCGCCTGCTACCTCCAGAAAAAATCAGCAAAAACCTCAAGGTGGGCGAATTCACCCGCGCCCGCATCGTGGGCACGCAGGGACATGATTTGGTGGCTTTGCCGATTTAAGCGCTTCCAAAGGCGGAACCTTAACCAAAATCGGCCGCCTGCGCCATGGCTCCCATGCGCTTGGAAATAGCTTGGAATTGCTGCACCGTCTGCGAAATAATGTCCTGCACGCTGCTGACCTGATGGATGAGGCCAGCAGACTGACCGGCTAGCGCCGGGGCGGCGTTCATGTCGCCGCCGAAATACACTTTTTGAATACCCATAAAGCTTTCCGGCCCCATCAGGCCCGCTTCGTGAATCGTCTGGGTGAAATCCGTCTTGAGCGCGCGGATACAGGGGCTGGACTTGGTGTTGAGCATCCAGGTGCCGGTGGTGCCCGCACCCAAGATCGCCTCTTTGTAATGGGCATGCACCGGGCTCTCCAGGCTGGCCACAAAGCGGGTGCCCATCTGTATGCCTTCGGCCCCCAGGGCAAAGGCCGCAGCCATGCCCCGTCCATCGACGATGCCGCCTGCGGCAATTAAGGGAACATCCACTTTTTCACGTATCGCCTGCAAGAGCACCAAGGTGCTGACCTCCTCCGGGTCTTTAAAGCCGCCGCCCTCGCCGCCTTCAACCACCAGGCCATCGACGCCAGCTTCCACGCATTTGAGCGCCATCTCCACCGTGGGTACGGCGTGATAAACCACGATACCTGCCGCCTTGAGCGGCGCAATGAACTTGGCCGGGCTGCCCGCCGAGGTGGTAACAAAACGGATACCAACCTCGCACACAAAGCGCAGCATGGCCTCGTCTTTCAGAAAACGTATGGGTAGGTTCACCCCAAACGGCAGGCCGCTATCGACCATGGCGCGGATCTCGCGCTGGCAGTTTTGGGTTTCGCCGGATGAGGTTTCGATGATCC
>CAMCJY010000094.1 GCA_945875225.1 Comamonas sp. lk
GGCGATGTGGACGCGGCGTCGCTGCGCTTGTGGGAAATCAATGTGCGCGTGCACGAAGAAGGCCAGAAGTTGGTGAAGCCCGGCGTGCGCTGCTGCGACGTGGCCCATGCGCTGAATAAGATTTATGAAGAGTACGACTTGCTCAAATACCGCACCTTTGGTTACGGGCACTCTTTTGGTGTGCTCTCGCACTATTACGGACGCGAAGCCGGTCTGGAGTTCCGTGAAGACATTGACACCGTGCTCGAGCCTGGCATGGTGGTTTCTATCGAACCTATGATCATGCTGCCCGAGGGTATGCCCGGGGCTGGCGGCTACCGCGAGCATGATATTTTGGTTGTTACGGCCGATGGACACCAGAATATTACGGGTTTCCCCTATGGTCCTAAGCACAATGTGATCCGCGCATAGGCCTAATTTTTGCTAACCTTGGGGGCTTCGCCTGAACCACTGGAATACGCACCTTTATGCAGCAACCCTTTGTCCGATTTGATCATGTAGAAAAAAGCTATGACGGCAAACAACTGGTGGTGCGTGATCTGACCTTGGACATTGCGCAAGGCGAGTTCCTGACCCTGTTAGGTCCGTCCGGTTCGGGAAAGACGACCACCTTGATGATGCTGGCTGGCTTTGAAACTGCCACCTCGGGCGAAATCTATTTGGACGGTAAGCCCATCAACCGGATTGCGCCAGAGCACCGCAATATCGGCATGGTGTTTCAAAGCTATGCCTTGTTCCCGCATATGACGGTGGCAGAGAACGTGGGCTTCCCCTTGAGCGTGCGCGGCATTACTGGCGAGGCGGCGCACAGCCGCGTGATGGCCGCCTTGGACAAGGTGGGCCTCAAAGGCCTGGAGTCGCGCCGACCTGCGCAAATGTCGGGTGGTCAGCAGCAGCGCGTGGCGGTGGCGCGTGCGCTGGTGTTTGAGCCCAAGTTGGTGCTGATGGACGAGCCTTTGTCGGCGCTGGACAAACAACTGCGTGAGCAACTGCAGTATGAAATTAAACGCCTGCACAGTGACCTGGGCATCACCATTGTGTACGTTACGCACGACCAAACCGAAGCGCTGGCGATGTCCGACCGCATTGCGGTCTTCCACCAGGGACGCATCCAGCAAATCGATATTCCCACGCAGCTGTACGAGCGCCCGGCCAATGCTTTTGTAGCGCAGTTCATTGGCGAGAACAACACCTTGTCCGGCAAAGTCAGCGCAGTCTCAGGCTCGAGCTGCCAGGTCGCTCTGGCCGATGGCACATTCATCACCGGCCAGTCGGTGGCGGCGCCCAAAGTGGGAGATGCCACCCTGGTGTCCATCCGCCCCGAGCGGGTGCGCCTGAACCCGCAAGGTCAGGGCGATGACAGCCAAGTAGTAGGCACGGTGGTGGACATCACCTATTTAGGCAGATATGCCCGCTTGCGCCTCAAGGCATGCGGGCTGGAAGATTTCATCGTTACGCTTCCCAACGATGGACGCGATCTAGCACTGGCAAACGGCAGCACCGTCAACCTCGGTTGGAGTGCTGTGGACTGCCGTGTGCTCGATAGTGAGTAAGGGCGGCTTATTTGTAATAACAGGAGAACAGCATGTTCAAACGGATAAATTCAAGTGCACTAGCAGTTGTTGGCGCTGCAGCTATTGCTTTCCTCCCAGGCATCAGCGCCGCCCAGCAAGCCATTACGGTTGCCTCTTGGGGTGGTGCTTATACCGTGAGCCAGGTGGAGGCCTACCACAAGCCTTTTGAAGCCAAGAGCGGCGTCAAAGTCACCTCGGTGGACTACAGCGGCGCACTGTCCGAAGTCGCTGCCCAGGTAAAAACCGGCAACATCAAATGGGACGTGATTGACCTCGAGCCTGCCGAAGCCCTCAAAGGCTGCGAAGAAGGCCTGTTCGAGAAAATTGACCCAAGCAAGCTGCCTGCTGGCGCGGATGGAACGCCTGCTGCCAAAGACTTTGCCACTGGCATGATCTTGCCCTGTGCGATTGGCAATATCACATACGCGAACGTGGTTGCCTTTGATAAAGCCAAAATGGGTGCCAATGGCCCCAAGAGCTTGGAAGACTTCTTTAACGTCGGTAAATTCCCCGGCAAGCGCGGCATCAAAAAAGACCCCAGCGTGATCATGGAGTGGGCTTTGATTGCTGACGGCGTTGCTATGGCCGACGTTTACAAGGTGCTGGCTACACCTGCCGGTGTGGAGCGTGCTTTCAGGAAATTGGACACGATCAAGAGCAGCATTGTTTGGTGGACCGCTGGCGCGCAGCCGCCCGCATTGCTAGCCTCCGGTGAAGTGGTCATGACGCACGCTTGGCATGGCCGTATCGTGGATGCCAATGTCAAAGAGAAAAAGGACTTTGCTGTGATGTGGGATGGCCAGATCCAGATCCCGGACATGTATGCGATTCTCAAAGGCGGCAAGAACGTGGCTGCTGCCATGGAATTCGTGCTTTTCGCGACATCCACACAGCCTTTGGCTGACCAGGCAAAGTACATCCCTTACGCACCTGCGCGTAACTCTTCTTTGGCCAAGATCCCTGATTCCAACCCCAACAAAGCATGGTTGCCCAATACGCCGCGTCCCGGCCGTTCGATGCTCACCAATGCCCAGTTCTGGATGGAAAACAGCGCCGATATGAACAAGAAATTCGCGGCCTGGTTGGCCAAGTAAGACAGAGCCTAGACGATGGACAGCGCCGCCAACCTTTCGCAGCGCCTGCGCAAGGCAGAGCGGCGCGGTCAGTTGCGTGCTTATGCGCTGATCGCACCGCTGTTCATCTTTGTCGCCCTGAGTTTTTTATTACCGCTGGGCACCGTACTGCTTAACAGTTTTTACGACCCAGTGATTCCCGACGGCCTGCCGCGCACTGTGCGCGCGCTGGCCGATTGGAATGGTCCGCGTGACCAGATTCCTCCTGAGCCTGTGTATGCCGCACTGGCACAAGATTTGAAAGCGGCAGTCCAAGCCGAAAAGCATGGCTCGATCGCCAATCGCCTCAATGTAGAAGAGTCCGGATTACGTACCGTATTTATGCGCGCTGCGCGCCGCGTCAGTGCGCAGGAAGAGGGTCCCTGGGCCCCGTTTTTTGAAGCTGCCGACCCTGGTTGGGCGCAGCCCGGCATTTGGGGCACGATACGCAATTTGGCGTCGCCCACACACAGCTTGTTCTACCTGTCTGCCTTGGACGCCAAGCGTAACCAAGACGGCAGCGTCGGCCCCCAGCCCGAAGACCAGCGTATTCACATCACGATATATTTGCGCACCCTGGGCGTTGCCCTCACCGTCACCTTGATGTGTATGGTGCTCGGTTTCCCGCTGGCCTATTTGCTGGCCCATTTGCGCGACAAGACCGCTAACTTGCTGCTCATTTTGGTATTGCTACCGTTTTGGACTTCCCTGTTGGTGCGCACCACCGCGTGGATGGTGGTGTTGCAAAAAGAAGGCGTAATCAATTCGCTCTTACAAGCGCTACATATGATTTCTGAGCCCCTGCCCTTGGTCTTTAACCGCTTTGGTGTGGTGGTCGCTATGACGCACATTCTGCTGCCGTTTATGGTGCTGCCCATGTACTCGGTTATGCGGCAAATACCGGTCTCGTATGTGCGCGCCGCTCGCTCTCTTGGCGCAGGCCCGTTTACTGCGTTTATCCGGGTGTACCTGCCGCAATGTATTCCTGGTTTGGGCGCCGGTGCTTTGCTGGTGTTCATTCTGGCGCTGGGCTACTACATTACGCCGGCTTTGCTGGGCGGATCCACCGACCAAATGATTAGTTACTTTGTGGAGACCAATATGAGCCGCTCGCTCAACTGGGGCCTGGCTTCCGCCCTGGCCGCGATCTTGCTGGGTGCCGTGCTGGTGCTGTACGCTGCCTATGACCGCTTGGTGGGTGCTAACAATCTCAAACTCGGATGAGCGCCTCTTCCCTTCCCCTGTACACCACGTCTTTGCAGCGCATCGGCCATGGGGCGCTGGTGCTTTTTTGCGCGGCCGTGTTGTTGTTTTTGATAGCACCGGTGCTCGTGGTGGTCCCGCTGGCCTTTAACAACGAGCCCTACTTCCGTTTCCCCATCGAGATTTACAGCTTGCGTTGGTTTAAAGAATTGTTTACCAACCCGGTTTGGCTTCAAGCTATTTTTAATAGCCTACTCACGGCCACCTTGGCCACCTTGCTGGCGACCACCCTGGGCACCCTGGCCGCGGTGGGCTTGAACCACCACAACCTGCCAGGCAAGCGCTTTTTGATGGCCATTCTGATTTCACCCATGATCGTGCCGGTAGTAGTGCTGGCCGTCGGGTCCTACCTGTTTTTTTCCAGGCTGGGTATTGCCAATAATTTGCTGGGCATCGTGCTGGTGCACGCGGTGCTCGGCATGCCCTTTGTGGTGATTACCGTCACGGCCACCTTAGGTGGCTTTGATATGAACTTGATGCGCGCGGCACGCGGCCTGGGTGCGTCGCAATGGGAGGCCTTCCGGCGCATCATGCTGCCCCTGGTCTGGCCCGGCGTGCTATCGGGTGCCTTGTTCGCTTTTGCCACCTCGTTTGACGAAGTGGTTGTGGTGCTCTTTCTGGGCGGCCCCGAGCAAACCACACTGCCGCGTCAAATGTGGACCGGCCTGCGCGAACAACTCTCGCCCACCATCCTGTCTGCTGCATTCATGCTCATCTTGTTTGCCATAGCCATGCTGCTGACCTTGGAAATGCTGCGCCGGCGCAGCGTTGCACTGCGGGGGGTGACGGAGTAAGTTCTCTGCGCCCGCGACTAAGCGGACGTCCCCAGCGCCGAGTCCACCATCTCTATCCAATGCCTCACAGGCACTTGGGTGCCGCTTTGCAAATGGGTGATGCAGCCGATGTTGGCGCTCAGGATGGCCTGGGGCTGCAAGTCCTGTAAGTGGCCCAGCTTGCGGTCGCGCAGTTGGGTGGCCAGGACCGGCTGTAGCACGCTATAGGTACCAGCGGAGCCGCAGCATAAATGGGCTTCGTTATTGGCTACCTGCAATTGAAAACCCAGCGCGTTCAAATGGTGCTCCACGCCGCCCTTGAGCTGCTGGCCGTGTTGCAAGGTGCAGGGCGGGTGAAAGGCCATCATGCCCTGGGCCTGGGCTTTCTGCGGCGCGATGCGTTCTTTCAAAGCGGATAGCAACTCGGGCAATAACTCGCTCAGGTCTTTGGTCAGTTCACTGATGCGCTTGGCACGCTGAGCGTAGGCCCCATCTTCGCGCAGTAGGTGTCCGTAGTCTTTGACGGTGACGCCGCAGCCTGAAGCATTCATCACGATAGCCTCGACGCCACTGGCCACATGCGGCCACCAAGCGTCAATATTGTTTTTCATTTGCACGATCGCCGCATCCTGGTCGTTCAAATGAAACTTGACACCGCCGCAGCAACCGGCCAGGGGCTCGACGATGGTCTGGATGCCGCAGGCATCGAGCACGCGTGCGGTGGCGCTGTTGATATTGGGGCTCATGGACGGTTGCACGCAACCGGCCAGCATCAATACCTTGCGCGCGTGGCTGCGTGCAGGCCATGCGCCAGCATTGCGCGCCTCTGGCACCTTGGCCTTGAGCGCCTCGGGCAAGAAGCCGCGTACCGCCTGGCCTAGCTTCATGGCCGGGGCAAACAGGGGCGAGTTCAGGCCTTCCTTTAAGGCCCAGCGCATGGCTTCTTCGCCTGCCGGACGCGGAACTTTGGCATCGACCAGTTTGCGGCCGATATCAATCAAGTGGCCGTACTCTACACCGCTAGGGCATGTCGATTCACAGTTGCGGCAGGTCAGGCAGCGGTCCAGGTGTTGCTGGGTTTTGCGCGTGGGCTCGGCGCCTTCGAGCACTTGCTTAATCAGGTAAATCCGACCACGCGGCCCGTCCAGTTCATCGCCCAAGAGCTGGTAAGTGGGGCAGGTGGCGGTACAAAAACCGCAGTGCACGCAGTTGCGCACAATCGCCTCGGCGGCTTTGCCATCGGCTGTGTGTGCGTATTCGGGGGAAAGCGTGGTTTGCATGGCGGGTGTAATTCAGGCCGGGGAGTGCATTCGGCCGGTGTTGAAGACGCCATCGGGGTCAAATTCAGCTTGCAGGGCTGTTTGGATACGCTGCTGCGTGGGCTCCAGCGCGTCAAATACCGCAGCGCCCCCATCCGTGTCGGCCAGCGCATGGGCCGGGCGTCGGAACAAAGTGGCATGGCCACCGGCTTGAGCGGCTAGCGCATGCAATTGGCTTGCGGCAGAGGCGGGCGCCCAAACCCAGCGCTGCGCGCCCTGCCATTCCACGCACTGGGCATAGGGCAGCTCCAGCACCGGGCTGGTTTGCGCCACCGACAAGCGCCACAGGCAGTCGTTCTCGCCCGGTGGTCGGGTAAAAAACGCGTGTTGCTGGTTGCGCATCGCATCCCAGAAAAACATGGCGGCTTCGGCGTCTGCTGGCTGCGCCTGTCCGCCCTGCGCCTCTACATCGGCCTGCATTTTGGGCAAGGCCGCGCGCACTGCGGCCTGGGCTCCGCGCAAGCGCACCGTCAGGCGCCCGCTGCTGGCGCCAGGATCGCACTGCCAACAGCTGGCATTCAGGGGCAGGGGCTGGCCGCCCCAGCGGTGCAGCAATTGCAAGGTCTCTTGTTGCCCCAGGGTGCAGACCAGGCTGGCCTCGCAAGGCGCAAACGCCAGCACCTTGAGTGAGACCTCGGTAATCAGGCCTAAAGTGCCCCAGCTACCGGCCAGCACACGGCTGACGTCATAGCCAGCCACGTTTTTCATGACCTGGCCGCCAAAAGTGAGGTGCTCGCCCAGACCGTTGATAAAGCGCGCCCCGAGCACAAAGTCGCGTGCCGCTCCCACACTGGCCCGGCTGGGGCCGCTCAGGCCGCTGGCCACCAAGCCGCCGATAGTGGTACCGGCATGGCCGAAATGCGGCGGCTCAAAAGGCAGGCATTGGTTGCGCTCTTGCAGCAAGGCTTCCAATTCGCTGAGCAGCGTGCCGCTGCGCACTGTCACCACCAACTCGGTGGGCTCATAGCTGACGATGCCTTGCAGGCCGCGGGTTTCCAGCAAATCGCCATCCAAGCGCGCACCGAAAAAATCCTTGCTGCCACCGCCGCGCACGCGCAAAGGCTTGCGGCTGTGCGCTGGCACAGACCGGGCATGGGCGATGCGCTGGACGATGGCGTCCAGGGCTTGCAAATAATCGGGCATGTGTGCGATGGTAGCGGCGCAGCACAGGGTGGCCCGTGAATTTTTTGAATGCGGCTTGGTTGAAATCTTGGCAAAGAAC
>CAMCJY010000095.1 GCA_945875225.1 Comamonas sp. lk
ACTCGTGAAACACTTTGGGCGCGATCTGGTAGGCCGCGCCATGCGCACCATCGACCACTATTTTGAGGCCCTTGAGCGTCAGGTCTGGCGCAAACGTGCTCTTGCAAAACTCGATATAGCGTCCCGCCGCATCGTCCAAACGTTTGGCCTTGCCCAAGTGGCTTGAGGTCTCCCAGACCGGAAGCTGCGCCAAGGCCTCTTCCACCGATTGCTCCCAGGCGTCGGGCAGCTTGCTGCCTTGGGCGCTGAAAAACTTGATGCCGTTATCGTCAAAAGGGTTGTGGCTGGCACTGATCACCACACCGAGTGAAGCGCGTTGCGCCCTCGTCAGATAGGCCACGCCCGGCGTCGGCAAAGGGCCTAAAAGCACCACATCCACACCGGCGGAGTTAAACCCACTTTCCAAAGCACTTTCTAGCATATAGCCCGAGATGCGGGTGTCTTTGCCAATCAATACCATGGGCCGCGCTTCGCTGCGTTTGAGCACCCGCCCTACCGCATGGGCCAGGCGCAGCATAAAGTCCGGCGTAATCGGTGGCTGGCCCACGGTGCCGCGAATGCCATCGGTTCCGAAATATTGACGTGTCATAAATTATTGATTTTTTTAAGAAAAAAACGCATGTCCGGCTTGCCTAATACTTTGCCGCCCCTTGCGTAGCGCCAAGCACTTTCAAGGCCTGCGCCGTGGCCAGCACATCATGCACCCTAACGATCCGAGCACCATTTTGCACTGCCAGCAGCGCGGCAGCGGCGCTGGCGACCATCCGGTCGCCGGCCACAGCCCCTGTGACCGAACCCAGAGACGACTTGCGCGACCAGCCTGCCAGAAGCGGAAAACCTAGTCTGAGGATTTCTGACTGTCGCGCCAGCAAGCTGAAATTTTGGTGCACGGTTTTGCCGAAACCGATGCCGGGGTCTATGCAAATGCGCGCACTTTGTACACCGCGCGCCATAAGGTATTGACTTCGCTGCCCCAAAAACTCCATCACCGGGGCCAGCACATCGCCCTGCATGGGAGACAACTGCATGGTTTGCGGATCGCCATGCATATGCATCAAGCAAACGCCACAACGACCATGCCCAGCCACCACATCCACGCCGCTGCGCGCAGAGCCAGGGGCTGTCCAACGCAATGCCCATACATCGTTAATGATGTCCACGCCCAGGTCCAACACCGCTTGCATGACCGCCGGTTTGTAGGTATCGACGGACACGGGCACGCCCAAGCTTAGGGCGTGGTGCACGACCGGCAGGATGCGCTCCAGCTCATCAGCCTCGGACAAGGGCTGCGCGCCCGGGCGGGTGGACTCCCCGCCGATGTCCAGGATGTCAGCGCCCTCCAGCAACAATTGCTCGCAATGGCGCATGGCAGCGTTGCTTGTCGCATGTAAGCCCCCGTCAGAAAACGAGTCTGGCGTGACGTTCACAATCCCCATGATGCGGGGCTGCGACAGGTCCATATCAAAGCGGCTGGTTTGCCAGATAGCCATAGGGGGAGTTGCTGATGGGTTCAATAAAACTGCTTCAAACGTGCAAACGGGGCCTATAGCCCCGTTCACTTTTTAGCGCCCTTCGGTGCGCTCTTAAGCCGCTGTAGTTGCCGGCTCAGGCGCTGTGGCAGGGGCCGCATTGCCGCCGCTGTCGCTAGGACCGGGCGTGGCGTTCGGGGGCGTCCAATCCTTGGGCGGACGCGGATCTTTGCCGGCAATAATGTCATCGAGCTGGTCGCTGTCAATGGTTTCCCACTCCAGCAAGGCCTTGGCCATGGCGTGCATTTTGTCTTTGTTGTCTTCAATCAACTTGCGCGCCAACTGGTACTGCTGGTCGATGATGCGACGCACCTCGGCATCCACCTTTTGCATAGTCTGCTCGCTCATATTGGTGGTCTTGGTCACCGAGCGGCCCAGGAAAACCTCGCCTTCGTTTTCCGCATACACCATAGGGCCCAGCGCGTCGGTCATGCCATAGCGCATCACCATATCGCGGGCGATGGCAGTGGCGCGCTCAAAGTCATTGCTGGCGCCGGTGGTCATTTGGTTCATGAACACCTCTTCGGCGATACGTCCGCCAAACAACATGCTAATTTGGTTGAGCATGTATTCGCTGTCATAGGAGTAGCGGTCTTGCGCCGGCAGGCTCATCGTCACACCCAAAGCGCGACCACGCGGAATGATGGTGACTTTGTGCACCGGGTCGCATTTAGGCAAGAGCTTACCTATGAGCGCATGGCCGGACTCGTGGTAAGCCGTATTTTTACGCTCACCTTCGGGCATGACCATGCTCTTGCGCTCCGGGCCCATCAGGATTTTGTCCTTGGCTTTTTCAAAGTCTTCCATGTCCACCAAACGGGCATTACGGCGCGCGGCCATCAGGGCCGCTTCGTTACACAAATTCGCCAAATCAGCGCCCGACATACCAGGGGTGCCGCGGGCGATGATGCCGGCGTTGACATCCTGCCCGAGCGGCACTTTACGCATGTGCACATTGAGAATTTGTTCACGGCCGCGAATATCGGGCAGCGTGACATAGACCTGCCGGTCAAAACGACCAGGGCGCAGCAAAGCGGAATCCAAAATGTCAGGACGGTTGGTGGCAGCGACCACGATGACACCGACATTGGTCTCAAAACCATCCATCTCCACCAACATCTGATTGAGCGTCTGCTCGCGTTCGTCATTGCCGCCGCCCAAGCCCGCGCCACGCTGGCGGCCTACGGCATCAATCTCGTCGATAAAAATAATGCAGGGTGCGTTTTTCTTGGCATTGTCAAACATGTCGCGCACGCGAGAGGCGCCCACACCGACAAACATTTCCACAAAGTCCGAGCCGGAGATACTAAAAAACGGCACTTTGGCTTCGCCGGCAATCGACTTGGCCAGCAGGGTTTTACCGGTACCTGGCGGGCCCACCAATAGCAAGCCGCGCGGGATGCGGCCGCCAAGTTTTTGGAACTTGCTGGGGTCTTTGAGGAAGTCCACAACCTCTTTAACTTCTTCTTTGGCTTCGTCGCAACCGGCCACGTCGGCAAAGGTCACGGTATTGGTGTTTTCATCGAGCAAGCGCGCTTTGCTTTTGCCGAAACTGAAAGCGCCGCCCTTGCCGCCGCCTTGCATTTGGCGCATGAAATAAATCCAGACACCAATAAGCAGCAGCATGGGGCCCCAGCTCACCAGCAAGGTCATGAGCAAAGAACCTTCTTCGCGCGGCTTGACATCAAACTTAACGCCATTGGCAATCAGATCGCCCACCAGGCCACGGTCAAGGTAAGTTGCTGTGGTTCTGACACGGCGCTCGTCCGAGGTCAGTGCAACGATCTCTGTGGTGCCGCCCTGGCCTTCTTGGATAACAGCACTCTTGATGTTCTTGCTGCGCACTTCTTCCAGGAAATCGGAATAGCCAAGCGTCACGGCGCCGCTGGCGCTGTGCGAGTCAAATTGCTTAAAGACGGTAAAAAGTACCAGGCCGATGACCAGCCAGACTGCAATTTTGGAAAACCACTGATTGTTCAAGCGAAGCTCCGGTTAAGGCGTGAGCCGGGAAATACCCCAGTCACATGAGATTCATTTTAGGCTTTTCAAGCGGGCTTTCAGCGGTATTTGCGTGTAGTGGCCGTAAATCGAACAAGGCCATGGGCTGTTTGCCGCCATCCATGCGTCTAACGCAGGCCGATACCGACCAAAAAAGTCTCCGACGAACGGTCGCGCGAGGCTTTGGGCTTATAGGGTTTGACGGTTTGAAAAGCCTCGCGAAAGCGCGCTACCGCCGCGTTGTAGCTGCCACCATGGAAGACTTTGGCCACCAAAGCCCCCTGTTTTTTCATGTGGTTTTGGGCAAATTCAATGGCCAGTTCCACCAGGTATTCGATCCGGGCCGCATCGGCCGAGGCGATACCTGAAAGATTGGGCGCCATGTCAGAGACAACGATGTCCGCTTGGGCGCCGCCCAGGGCTAATTCCAACTTTTGCAGGGTATCGGCCTCGCGAAAATCGCCTTGAATAAAAGTCACGCCTTCGATCGCCTCCATCGGCAGCAGGTCCAGGCTGATAATTTTCCCGTCTAAAGCGCCCGCGGCGGCGCCCTGCGGCGCAAGACGCCGCCGCAAATACTGGCTCCAGGCGCCAGGCGTACAGCCCAAGTCCACCAGCACGTGGCCGGGCTTGACCAGGCCGAAGACTTCGTCGATTTCTTTGAGTTTGTAGGCCGCCCGCGCCCGGTAGCCTTCGCGGGCCGCCAGTTTGACGTAAGGGTCATTGATATGGTCGTGCAGCCAGGCCTTGTTGACCTTGCCGCCGCGTGCCGCCTTGGCCACAAGCGGCACCGAGGGCGAAGAGACTGACGGCTTTTTCATTGCGCCGATAATAGCCCCATGCCCCTTATTCAACTTAGCCCCACAGAGCGCAAAGCGCAGCGAGCCCTGGCCCACCATCTTGATCCGGTGGTCATGGTCGGCGGCGACGGCCTGACGGCCAATGTCAAAAAAGAAACCGATGCCGCCCTCAATGCGCACGGACTGATCAAAGTGCGGGTGTTTTCAGACGACCGCGCAGCGCGCGAAGCCATGTTCCAGACCCTGGCCGATGAGCTCAGTGCCGCACCGATTCAGCACATCGGCAAACTGCTGGTGTTGTGGCGGCCGATGCCGGAAAAGGAAAAAGTAGTTGATGAGGACCGTAAAGCGGGACCGCGCGATTTCAAGGTACTTAAGTACAGCAAACGCGCCGGGCAGCGCCCTGAAGTCAAAACCCTGCGGGTGCTGGGCAACCAAAGGTTAACGCCGGGCGGCAACGTCAAGCGGGCCAAGCCGAAACCAAAAATCAGCCTAAAAAAGCGCAGCCAGGCCTCCTAAGCGCCCTTTTGCAATAGTCCTTGCGAAGTGCTGGGCCCCGGTGGCGGCGCCGTCTAGCACATCTTAGACGTAACGCACCGCCACGATTTCATAGGGTTTTTGGCCGCCCGGGGCCATCACGACAGCGGTATCGCCCTCTTCCTTGCCGATGAGCGCACGGGCAATCGGCGAGCTGATATTGACCAAGCCGAGTTTCAGGTCCGCCTCATCTTCGCCTACGATCTGGTAAGTCACCCGCTCGCCCGTCGCTTCTTCCTCCAAGTCCACCGTCGCGCCAAAGACTACGCGCCCGCCGGCATCCAGAGCTGCCGGGTCTATCACCTGGGCCACGGACAATTTGCCCTCGACCTCTTGGATCCGGCCTTCGATAAAGCCCTGGCGGTCTTTGGCCGCATCGTATTCCGCGTTTTCACTCAAATCGCCTTGGGCACGGGCTTCAGAAATCGCGCCGATCACGGCGGGACGCTCCACCGTCTTGAGCCGGTGGAGTTCGGCTTTCAGGATTTCGGCGCCGCGCTTGGTAATTGGAATAGTGGTCATCGGAAAACTCGTGCAACGGGGATTCATAAATGACGATGGACAGCAGCGCGCCAAAGCGCGCTGCTGTCCATCGGGTCGAGCGGCGATTATGCCAAGAGTTGGGCGTGCATCTCCTGCACTGAAATCACCCCTAGCTGATCGAGGTATTGCATACCCTGGACCGCCGCCTCCGCCGCGGCAATGGTGGTGAAGGTGGTAACCCGACCCAGCAGGGCGGAGGTGCGGATGTGGCGCGAATCGGCAATCGCATTGCGCCGCTCCTCTACCGAATTGATGACCAGGGCCACTTCCTCGTTTTTGATCATGTCCACGATATTGGGGCGGCCCTCGGCTACTTTGTTGACGGCGCGGCAATCCAGACCTGCTGCTTTGATAGCCAAGGCCGTGCCTTTGGTCGCCAGCAGCTCAAAGCCCATAGCCGCCAGACTGCGAGCCACCTCGACGGCGCGCGGTTTGTCACTTTGCTTGACCGAGATAAACACCCGGCCGCTGCGCGGTAAGCGGGTACCCGCACCCAGCTGCGACTTCACAAAGGCCTCACCAAAGGTTTTGCCCACGCCCATGACTTCGCCGGTGGACTTCATCTCCGGGCCCAAGATCGTGTCCACCCCAGGGAACTTGACGAAGGGGAACACCGCCTCCTTCACACTGAAATAAGGCGGCGAAACTTCTTGGTCCATGCCTTGCGAAGCTAGGCTCTGGCCGACCATGCAGCGAGCCGCTACCTTGGCCAATTGAAGTCCGGTGGCTTTGCTGACAAAGGGTACGGTGCGCGAGGCTCGCGGGTTCACCTCCAGCACATAAATAAGGTCTTTGCCATCCACCAACTGGATCGCAAACTGCACGTTCATCAGGCCGACGACCTGCAGGCCCGCCGCCATGGCCGCGGTCTGGCGTTTGATTTCTTCCACAGTGGCCACGCTCAAGCTGTAAGGCGGCAAGGAGCAGGCGGAGTCACCGCTGTGTACACCAGCTTGTTCAATGTGCTCCATCACTCCACCAATCAGGGTGGCGCCGGTGGCATCCCGGATGCAATCCACATCGCACTCGATCGCGTCGTTGAGGAAGCGATCGAGCAGTACCGGCGAGTCGTGGCTGACCTTCACGGCCTCGCGCATATAGCGCTCCAGGTCACGCTGCTCATGGACGATCTCCATAGCCCGCCCGCCCAGCACATAGCTGGGCCGCACCACCAGCGGATAGCCTAAGGCGCTGGCTTTTTCCAGCGCCTGGGCCTCGGTGCGCGCAGTGGTATTGGGCGGCTGGCGCAGGTCCAGCGCATGCAGTAATTGTTGGAAACGCTCCCGGTCTTCTGCCGCGTCGATCATGTCTGGGGTCGTGCCGATAATCGGCACGCCATGGGCCTGGAGTCCGAGGGCCAGCTTCAATGGGGTTTGACCACCGTATTGCACGATCACACCGAGCGGCTTTTCCTTGTCCACAATTTCCAGTACGTCTTCCAAAGTCAGCGGCTCGAAATAGAGGCGGTCGCTGGTGTCGTAGTCGGTCGATACCGTCTCCGGGTTGCAGTTGACCATGATGGTTTCATAGCCATCCTCGCGCAAGGCCAGCGCAGCGTGCACACAGCAGTAGTCAAACTCGATACCTTGGCCGATGCGATTAGGGCCGCCACCGAGCACCATAATTTTTTTGCGATCGCTAGGCTGCGATTCACACTCTGCGCCCTGGGCTTCGTAGGTGGAATACATATAGGCCGTGTTCGTGCTGAACTCGGCCGCGCAGGTATCCACCCGCTTATAGACCGGGCGCACGCCCAACTCGATACGGCGCTCGCGCACTTGCGCATCGCTGGTACGCAGTTGGCGTGCCAGG
>CAMCJY010000096.1 GCA_945875225.1 Comamonas sp. lk
GACAGGCCACCTGAAGCCCTGCCAGACGCTGCCCCGTAAAATCACCGGTCCACCCTCTTACTTCCCCGATCAAAGGATAGCCCGCCATGACCGCAATGCCCCCCTCCATGTCCGACCGCGACGGCAAAATCTGGATGGACGGTCAGATGGTCGATTGGCGCGAGGCCAAGATCCACGTCCTGAGCCACACCCTGCACTACGGCTGTGGCGCTTTCGAAGGCGTGCGCGCTTACAACACGGTCAACGGCACTGCGATTTTTCGCCTGGAAGAGCATACCGAGCGCCTGTTCAACAGCGCCAAAATTTTGCGCATGAACATTCCATTTTCCAAAGAAGAAGTGATGCAGGCGCAAAAAGACGTGGTGCGCGAAAACAAACTCGAGAGCTGTTATCTGCGCCCCCTGACTTGGATAGGTGATAAAAAGCTGGGCGTATCGCCCAAAGGCAACACCATCCATCTGATGGTTGCTGCCTGGCCCTGGGGCGCCTATTTGGGCGAAGAGGGCATGAAGCACGGCATCCGCGTCAAAATTTCTAGCTACACCCGCCACCACGTCAACATCACCATGACGCAGGCCAAGGCGGTGAGCAATTACACCAACTCCATCCTGGCCAATATGGAAGCCACCGACGACGGCTATGACGAGGCCATGCTGCTCGATGCCAATGGCTTTGTCAGCGAAGGTGCAGGCGAGAACCTGTTTGTCATCAAAGACGGCGTGGTCTATACGCCCGACCTGTCCGCCGGTGCGCTCAACGGCATTACCCGCAATACGGTGATGCACATTTGCAAAGACCTGGGCCTGGAGCTGGTGCAAAAGCGCATGACGCGCGATGAGGTGTATATCAGCGACGAAGCCTTCTTTACCGGCACCGCCGCCGAAGTCACCCCGATCCGCGAACTCGACCGCATTGCCCTGGGTAAGGGCGACTATGTGGGCACACGCGGCCCGATTACCGAAAAAATCCAGAGTGCGTTTTTTGACATCGTCAATGGCCGCAACCCCAAGTACAGCCATTGGCTGGCGCGGGTTTGAAGTCTGCCCCCCACGCACGCAGCACCTATGTCTAAATCGCTTGTCACCCTGCTCGCCAAAGACCTCAACCCGCAAGGCGGCGTGTTTTGCCCCAACCCCTTGGCCGATATGAAAACCTGGAATACCCACCCCAAGGTGTATCTGGATATCGCCCGTAAAGGCGAGGCCAAATGCCCGTATTGCGGCACCGTCTATAAGCTCAAGGACGGCGAACATTTCGACGCCCACCACTGACACCCTGGTCATCGCGCCCCAGTGGATTGGGGACGCAGTCATGACCGAACCCCTGTTGCGCGTTTTGCACAAGCGCGGTGAACGCATCACCGTCGGCGCCCTGCCCTGGGTGGCACCGGTGTACCGCGCCATGGGGGCGGTGGCTGAGGTCATCGAGCTGCCATTTGCCCATGGCGGTTTGCAATGGTCGGCGCGCCGCGCTATAGCCCAGCAAGTGCGCGGACGATTTCAACGTGCCATCGTCTGCCCCAACTCTTTCAAAAGTGCTTTGCTTCCGTTTTGGGCTGGAATTCCCGAGCGGGTGGGCTACCACGGTGAAGCACGCTATGGGCTACTGACGCGGCGACTACCCAACCCGGACCCACACGCCCGCCCGCCCATGGTCGATTGGTATGGCGCTTTGGCCGATGGCGCCCTGCCTGTGGACGCCCGGCCGCGTATGCAGGTAGCGCAGCAGGCCTGTCAGCAGGCCATGGCAGCCCAAGGCTTACAGCTACAACGCTACTTTGTACTCGTGCCCGGCGCGGAATACGGCCCCGCCAAGCGCTGGCCGGCGGCGCACTTCGCCGCGCTGGCGCAGCAATTGCTGGTGCAGCACCAGCTGCCGGTGCTGCTGCTGGGCTCGGCCAAAGACGCGCAGGTATGCGCCCAGATCGCGTCGACGGTCAACGCCGTACAGCCGGGCATTTGCCATGACTTGGCCGGGCGCACCCCCCTGCAAGACGCCATCGCCCTGGTCGCCGGCGCGCGGGCCATGGTGAGCAATGACTCCGGGTTGATGCATGTGGCAGCCGCACTGGGCGTGCCGCAAGTGGCCATCTTTGGCTCGTCCAGCCCCTTGCACACGCCGCCGCTCAGCCCCCTGGCGCAGGTGGTCTGGCTGAAACAGGATGCCCACTACCAGCCGCCCCTCGATTGCGCGCCCTGCTTCGCGCGCCAATGCCCGCTAGGCCATACGCGCTGCCTGAGCGATGTCACGGTGGCGATGGTGCTGGCACGTTTGGGCGCCTGAGGGGAATTTGTAGGCAAAAAAAAGTCACCCCGAGGGGTGACTTGTAAATATCTCCGGGGAGACTTCGTTGGAACCGTTAAATTCTTAGCTTTTTCGGGGCTTTAGCCCTCTTGATGTCGTGACAGCGATGGGGTGAATTCTGATCGCCTCTGAACGATAACGGTATCCCCCATGCGGGTGAATATTCAGGTATTTCTTTGCCTGTGCGCCAAAACCCCCTATTTGCAAGACGCCTAGCGGCTTTTAGGCCTGAAAGGGCTTGCGCACGGGGTCTTACAGTGGCAGCCGCAAGCTAAAGCAGGATCCGCCTTCGGGGCGGTTGCGGCAGAGCACCGAACCGCCATGGCGCTGGGCAATGGACTTGACCAAGGCCAGGCCGAGTCCCACGCCGCCGTCTTTTTCCGAGGCGCCGGGCAGGCGGTAAAAGGGCTCAAATATGCGCTCGCGCAAGGCCAGGGGCACGCCGGGCCCCTGGTCCAGCACATCGACCACCGCAAAGCCCGCTTCCCGGCGCAATTGCAAGTGCACCTGGCCGCCACCATGGCGATTGGCGTTTTCGAGTAAGTTGCGCAGCGCACGACGCAATAGTTTGCCCACGCCAGGCACCGACAAGTGCGCTGGGGGGTCTTGCAAAAGCGCTTGCACCCGTGCGCATTCTTCGGCCGCCAGACCCACCAAATCCACCGGCTCAAAGGTGCCTATGTCCGCCTCTTGCGAGTCCAAGCGGCTGGCCAGCAGGATTTCGTCGATCAAGATGTCAAGCTCTTGCAAATTGCGCTCTATCGCCAGCCTGCGCTGGGCCGCCGCCTGGCCCGAGGCATCGCCCATCAGCTCCAGGCCCATGCGGATGCGCGCCAGCGGGGAGCGCAATTCGTGCGAGGCATTGGCCAGCAAGGATTTTTGCGAGGCCAGCAGCGCATCGCGCGACTGCACCAAGGCTTCGATCCGCGCTGCCGCATGGTTAAAGCGCTGCGCCAAAAAGCCCACTTCATCTTCGCCTTGGGCTGCTACGCGCACGCCCAGTTCGCCCTGGCCCCAACGCTCTACGCCTGCTTGCAAGTTTTCCAGGCGGCGCGTCAGCCGCCGCACGATGGGGTAGGTAGCCAAAGCCACTGCCAAAGCGACCAGCGCCAAGGTGCCGAAAAAACCCAGCGGCGCAAACCAGCTGTTGCGCGGCGGACGCGGCAAATGCAAGTGCACGGTTTGACCGTCTTGCAATTGCACAATAAATTCGGGTCCCCGGCCAAAGCGGCCGCGCGCCTCGTCATCCTGCGCATCTTGTAAACCGCCAGGCGGCCCAAGTGGCGGCGGATGCATGCGCCGTGCGCTGCCACGGCCTATCACATCGCCCTGGGGATTGCGCACCACCACCTCGCGCAAAGGTGGCTCCGCGTTCATGCGCCAGGCCACGCCAACCAAAAAGGTCAATACGGCCACTGCGAGCACCACCGCGGCCCAGATGCGGACATACAGTTTTTGAAAAAACATGACGTCCGCTATTTAGCGCTCAGTCCTGCTGGCGGGCAAAGACATAGCCGACGCCGCGCACCGTCAGAATGCGGCGGGGATTTTTGACATCCGCCTCTATGGCCGCACGGATGCGGCCCATGTGCACATCGATCGAACGATCAAAGGCCTCCAGCTCGCGCCCGCGCACCGCCTCCATGATCTGGTCGCGCGTCAGTACGCGCCCAGCGCGCTCGGCCATAGCCAGCAGCAAATCAAATTGGTAGGAGGTCAGCTCACATGAATGGCCGGCCACCGACACGGTGCGGGCATTGCGGTCGATTTCTAGGGAGCCGAAATGCAGATTTTTTTGTGCGCCCGGTTTGGCCGGTTCCGCGCTGCCTCTGCGCAATATGGCGCGGATTCGGGCCAGCAATTCACGCGGTTCAAATGGCTTGGGCAAGTAGTCGTCCGCGCCGATTTCCAGGCCGATCACGCGGTCCATGGGGTCGCCTTTGGCGGTCAACATCAGCACTGGCGTGCCGGCTTGGGGGCCATTAAGTGCCCGAATACGTCGGCAAACTTCCAGGCCATCCATGTCCGGCAACATCAAGTCCAGAATGACCAGGTCATAGGCCGCGCTTGCAGCGAGTGGCTTGCTCAACAAATCCAGGCCTATTTGCCCGGTCGGCGCATGCCCGACTTTGAAAGCGTTTTGCTCCAGGTATTCGGCCACCATGGCGGCCAGGCGGCTATCGTCTTCAATGATTAACAGGTGTTGGCTCATGCGGGAAGTCTAGTCCTGTGTCTTGGGCTGTTCATGCCGCCGTGCTGTCTTGCGCGTAAAGTTGGGTAAACCTCCCGCGCCGGGGCAGGGGGTAGCGCAGCCATCAAGCGACATCTGGCGGGCTCTTTTCTTTGCGCTGAACCCGGGAGGCCAACCACACTAGCAGCAACACCGGCAGGCCCAGCAAAGCGGTGGTGCTGAAAAAATCAGCGTACCCGAAAGCATCCACATACTTGCCAGAAAAGCCCGCCACAAACTTGGGCAGCAAGAGCATCATCGAGCTGAACAAGGCGTATTGGGTGGCCGAGTACTGCACGTTGGTCAAGGACGACAGGTAAGCAATAAATGCGGAGGAGGCAATGCCACTGGCCAGGTTGTCAGCCGATACCACCCAGATCAGCGCGCTGACATCATGGCCCCGCGTGCTAAGCCAGGCGAACAACAAATTGGTAGCAGCACTGAGCGCTGCACCCAGCATCAGCACCCGCATTACCCCCATGCGCAGCGCTAATGCACCGCCGATAAAAGCGCCGGCCAGGGTCATGATCACGCCATAGACTTTGGTCACCGCGGCCACTTCGTCTTTGCTAAAGCCCATGTCCACATAAAACGGGTTGGCCATGATGCCCATCACCACATCACTGATGCGGTAGGTGGCAATCAAAGCCAGTATCAGCCCGGCTTGCCAGCGGTAACGTTGTAGAAAATCAGCAAAAGGCGCGACCAGCGCGCCTTGCAGCCATTGCCGGATTCCTTTGCTAGGGGCAATCGGCGCAGCCACAGGTTCGCGCGACATCAATACGGTGAGCACGCCGGGCAACATACTGAGCGCCATGACCACATAGGCGATTTGCCAGGGCCCGTGCTGGTAGGGCGCTGCGACACCCGCCACCGCAGCAGGCACTTCGGCCCGCGCAGCAATCCACAAGGCGCCGGCACCGGACCAGATCATGGCCAATCGGTAGCCGGTTTGGTAAGTGGCCGCTAATGCCGCCTGGTGCTGCACATCGGCCGATTCAATACGAAAGGCGTCCAGCGCAATATCTTGCGTGGCAGAGGCAAAAGCCACCGCCACCGCACACCACACCACTGGGGCTAAGGCCGCTTGCGGGTCGGTCATCGCCATGCAGACCAGGGCCACCATGATGACTGCTTGCGACAGCAAGAGCCAACTGCGTCGGCGCCCCAAGGCGGCTGTGAGCAAGGGAATAGGCATACGATCAACCAAGGGCGACCAGACCCATTTGAAGCCGTAGGCCAGGCCTACCCAGCTCAAAAAGCCAATGGTGGTGCGGTCGATACCCGCCTCGCGCAGCCAAAAGCTCAGGGTGCCAAACACCAATAGCAGGGGCAACCCAGCCGAAAAGCCCAGCGACAACATGCGCAAAGAGGCCGGTTCGGCGTAAATCTTTAAAGTCTGCAGCCAGGAGACTTTAGGCCCATTTGCATAGGGTGCTAGGGTAGGCTCGGTCATCGGGGAATAATACCCACTGCAATCAAGGAGGCTCGGTATATGCAAGAGTGGTCACTAACAGGCAAGGGTGCGCGCCGCATCATGCTGCAGCTAGGTCTGAGTCTGCTGGCCGCCTTGCCTGCGGCGCAGACGGTGCAGGCACAAACGCGCGAAGGCGTGCAGGTGGGTGAGACCTCGGTGTTTGCCAAGATGGTCCCCGCCGACCAGGTGGAACGCAGCGCCGCCTTGCAATACCAGCAAACCTTGGCGCAAGCTACTAAACAACACGCGTTGGGGCCGGCAGACCATCCGCAGGTACAGCGCTTGCGCAGCATCATGGACAAAATTACGCCCTTTGCCAGCGCCTGGAACCCGCGGGCGCAACAATGGAAATGGGAAGTCAACCTGATCGGCTCCAACCAAATCAATGCCTATTGCATGCCCGGCGGCAAGATTGCGTTCTACACCGGCATACTCAACAAACTGCAACTCACAGATGACGAAGTGGCCATGGTGATGGGCCACGAAATCGCCCATGCTTTGCGCGAACATGCGCGCGAGCGCATGGGCAAAGGCCAGGCCACCGAGTTTGCGGCGCGACTGGGCGGCTCTTTGTTATCGGGCCTCTTGGGCATTGACCCGCGCATTGGCGATGCGGTGGCGCAAACCGGCGCGAATTTGGCCTCACTGAAATTCGGTCGCGAGGACGAGTCCGAAGCCGATCTGGTGGGTATGGAGTTGGCCGCACGGGCCGGCTATGACCCGCGCGCGGGGGTGAGCTTGTGGCAAAAGATGGCGGCCAACAACAAGGGCGCACCGCCCGAATGGTTGTCCACCCATCCTTCGGGCAATTCGCGCATCGCCGACATCGAGGCCAATCTGGCCAAGGTCATGCCCTTGTACGAACGGGCTAAAAAACCGGCTGGCAGCGACCTTAGCAGCCAGTAAACCAGGCTTGTTAGGAGCGCTTGGCGCAGCGCGCCTCCGCCCTGTCCCATGCGCAGCTAGTGCCCACTCCAAGCACTACTGTATGGTGTAAAGTCGCTCCTCAAACTGCGGGGCTTGCGCCCGATCTCTATGGAACAAGCCACCTCCCTGCCTATCCACGGCGACGTGCTGCGCACGCCCGAAGCCCGGTTTGCCAACTTACCGGACTTCCCCTACCAGCCCCGTTACACCGAGCTTGGCATTTTGCGCATTGCCCATATCGATGAAGGTCCACGCGATGGCCCGCTCGTTTTACTGATGCA
>CAMCJY010000097.1 GCA_945875225.1 Comamonas sp. lk
AGCCCGACTCACGCATCGTGGGAATCGCAATACCGGGCAAGCGTTTTTCAGACGTTACGCCGATCGCGCGCATTTTCCCGGCCTTGATGTATTCGGCAACTTCACTGTAACCGCTGCCGCCGACGGTGACGTTGCCACCCAAAACTGCCGCAGTGGCTTCGCCGCCGCCACGAAAGGCGACGTAGTTCACTTTTTTGGGGTCAACGCCCACACGGGTTGCCAGCATAGAAGCGCAAATATGCTCTGTCGAACCTCGCGAGCCACCGCCCCATTTGACGCTGCCCGGGTCTTTCTTCATTTGCTCCACGACATCTTTCATTGTCTTCAATGGTGAATCGGCTGGCACCACAAAAACGTTGAATTCACTGGTCAGTCGCGCAATCGGGGTAATGCGGTCCATGCCGACTTGGGGTTTGCCGGTAATGATGCCTCCGACCATGACTGCACCGGTCATGATCAAGGCGTTGGGGTCGCCTTTGGACGCGTTCACAAACTGCGCCAAACCAATCGCGCCGGCTGCGCCGCCTTTGTTTTCATACTGCACGGTGTCGGCTACTTTGGCATCGAGCAAGGCTTTACCGAGTTCGCGCCCGGTTCCGTCCCAGCCGCCGCCTGGGTTGGCTGGAATCATCATTTTGATGTTACTGGCGGCCAATGCACGCATGGGCAAAGCGCCCGCCACCGACAAAGCGGCTAAAGACTTCAGAAAGGTATCGCGACGCATAAAGTTCTCCTGAGGGTGTTTAAAACAGCTCTATGATGGCAAGCGAGGCTGTCAATCGGCTGTCTAAAACCCTAGGGGAAACCCGAACCACCCCACCTTGCTTTTTATGCGCCTGCTGCTGATTGAAGACGACCCCGCCCTGGCACTGACCTTAAAACGCAGCTTGGAGAGAAAGTTGATGCAGGTTCAACTCTGCGACAACGGAGGCCAAGCCGTGGCGGCATGGCAAGCGATGCAGCCCGATGTGGTGGTCTTGGATTTGAACTTACCTGGGCTTGACGGTTTACAAGTTTTGGAAAACGCCCGCCAAGCAGGTCTTGCAACGCCTGTTTTGATATTGACAGCGCGGGGCACCGTGGGGGACAAAATACTCGGACTCAATGCGGGCGCCGACGACTACCTCCCCAAACCCTTTGACCTCGATGAGCTCGAAGCCCGGGTCCGCGCATTAAACCGAAGACAGTTCGGCGCTCTCCCTACCACCGATTACCCGGCCACTACCTTTGGCGCGCTTCGGCTCGACCGCGATAACCGTGCTTTGTACCTGCAAGGCGCAGTGATGGATCTCAGCCCGCGGGAGTTTGCGTTGATGGCGGCCTTGATGAAAAAGCCAGGGCATGCGGTCGCCAAAGAGCGCTTGCTCGACCTGGTTTTCCCAGGGCAACAGGACGTTCAGTTAGAAGCCATTGAGGTGGTGGTTTACCGTTTAAGAAAAAAACTGCTCAATGCCGGTGTGACTTTGGTCACGCTGCGGGGTTTGGGCTATTTACTCAAGGCCGAATAAGCCATGCGAGAAGTTCGGTACACCAGCCTACGGCGCAGCTTGCTCATTGGTATTTTGGTGCCGATTGTGTTGTTCGTAGCCATTGATACCTTGAGCCTGTACCGTCAAACCTTGGATGCGGTCAATATCGCGTATGACAGAACTCTTTTGGCGTCGGCCAAAGCCATCGGAGAGCTGATCGAAATCCAAGGCAGTGCAGAACAAGCGCAGTTGCGAACACGAATTCCTTACGCCGCCTTAGAGGCATTTGAAGCCGATAACCGCAGTCGTATGACCTACCGCGTGTCTGACGCCACAGGACGGTGGATTGATGGTGCGCAAGATTTGCCAGCGTGGCAAGGACGCTTGCCAGACCAAGGGCCGTATGCGGCCTTGGTGGATTTTTACGACGCCCGCTTGGGCAGTGAACCGGTGCGGGTGGCCGTGTTATTGCAGCCGGTGGCCACCGGCAATGAACGGGCGATGGCGATGGTGCAAGTGGCCGAAACCCTGGAAATTCGACAAACGCTGGCGCGGCAAATTTTGCTAGACACGCTGCTGCGGCAAGCCGCGCTTATCGCTGTTATTGCAGGGGTTGTGCTGTTTGTCGTCCAAAGGGTGACACGGCCTGTTCGCAGGCTCAGCCAGGCTTTGTCCAGTCGCCAAGAGGACGATCTCAGCGCGATCGACGAGGCAGGTCTGCCACGCGAGTTGCGACCGCTGACCCAAGCCACTAGCCAAGTGATGCAACGCCTCGAACACTTGTTAGAAAACCAAAAAAAGTTTGTCCGGGACGCCGCCCACCAACTTCGAACACCGCTTGCCGTTTTGAAACTGCAAGTGCAATCAGCCCGGCGTGGTGATCTTGCCCCCCACTTGGCGCTCCAAGACATCGAGGCCACCGTTGACAGGGCCACGCAACTGGCCAACCAAATGCTCTCTTTGGCCAAGATTGAGCAATTGCGTCAGCAAAAAGATTACCGCTGCTTGGATTGGGCGCCGTCGGTGCGCGAGATTGCGCTGGATTTGTCGCCTCTGATCGCAGCCAAATCGCTGGACTTTGAGATAGAAACGCAGGCCTGCACCGTCTTGGCCCATGCGTGGATCTTGCGTGAAATGACCCGCAACCTCCTTGACAATGCGATTCGCTATTGCCCAATAGGCGCCAGCTTGCGGATAGATTTGCGGCAGAAAGGTGCCTACGCCGTGCTGCTCATTGCAGACTCTGGCCCCGGTATGGACGTAGCCCAAAGTACGCGCTTATTTCAAGCTTTCGCGACTGAGCGGCCCGCATCAGGCTCAGGGCTTGGTTTGACCATCGCACGGGAAATGGTCTTGGCCCTGGGCGGAGAAATTAGCTTGGAGAACCGTTTTGAAGCCAGTCGTGTGGTCGGTTTAGACGCCCTGATTCGTCTGCCCATGACTAGGTCAGTTACCTGATGAATGGATTACCAAAGCCGGAGCGCATCGCACATGAAGCGTCCATAGAAATTACCGGTTAGGTGACTTGCGGATCTGGTTGTAGATTGAAACAAACGCACTCAGACCTAAGGAAAGCGGCTTTGACTTGGCTTCGTCCGTGAGCATGTTCATCAAAATCCCCATACCCGATGATGGCATCAGTGATTCGATTTCTGGGGCACCTACAAAGCCCATAGAACATTCGTTAAAGCTGCGATGCGAAATGGTGTTTTCTTGTTCCTTATTTATTCGCGTATGCCTTAAATCAGGGTCGATGAATTTTTCATAGACATTTGCAACCGATTTATTTTCACCCTCTAAGATTTGAACAAATTCTCCTTGGTGGTAGATCAGCATCCCAGTGATATCTTCTGCCAAATTACGACGTCGCGCTGAAGCTAATATGTGATTTAAGTCTTCATCAGTTAGATGGGGCGCCACCGATACGCTGCAATACAAGAGTTCTACTAACATGCCCACCCCACGATCGAATGCTGGATGTTCAGCCCAATGTCAATTTTTTGATCAAAAGCATATTTACGTTTGACCCGCTCTTCGGTCGGGAAAACGCCCAAATAATTGTTTTTTTAGGGCCTCAGACATTGCCGCTAACAGGGCTAGTTTTCAGACCGTAACGTTCATTTATTGACTACTTTCATTTCCAAGCAGATTGTCTGTAACGGATACATCAGTCGCTGAAAATACGGCATTATTTTCGGCCGGCCTAATGATGTTGACAGGTGAGTCTTGGAGCGATCGTGTACTCGCCGTACGGTGCTGCATTTCGGAGAAGTAAAGTCCCCAGCACTTTACAGCTGCGGATGTCCGTTGTGCAATTGTTGCGGTTGGTTCTGTCGAGTGCATCATTTCTCTCTGGTGAATGCGCGCGGGCGCGGCGAACGGTTTTAAATTCAGCCTAAGCCGCAGATTGTCCAGAACAGCCAACACTTTTGGGCGAATCGTGGACGCTTTTGACGTCAAGTCAGTAGCAAGCTTTTTTTGAACTAAGGGCTAGTCGCACGCAACAAAAAATGCGTATTCCAACCCTATCCTTGGTTGGTAATTTAGGGCCTTTGTCTGGGACAAAGTAGAGGGGACAAATGTTTATTTTTTTGTTACCCTGAGTGACTATGCCAAATAATGCCTTCGTCTTGCAGTCAGACATCGAACGTCAAACGGGATTTGGCATTGAACAACTACGGAAGTGGCGCCAACGGTTTGGCTTTCCTCCAGCACAACATGACCTAAGTGGAAGGGCGATTTATTCACGCGACTCCGTCAATAGGCTCATGGTGATCAAACGCCTGCTTGAGGCTGGACTTCGCCCCGGTCAAGTTGTAGCCAAGACGGAAGTTGAAAATTTAAAAATGGCTGAGGATCTCAAGCTATTCAAACCTAATGTAGACCGTTCAGACTCCACAAATGCTTTGATCAGTCTTCTGGGCTATTCCGACAGCGAAGGATTTAAGGCCCTGCTGCGCAAACAACGCGCTAAGCGCACCATGTTGGACTTCGTCCAAAACACCATCACACCACTGATGCTTGGCATTGGAGACGCCTGGCTAAGCGGTGAAATCGATATTTACCACGAACACATTTGCTCCTCAATGATCGAGCGTTATTTGATTGCAGAAACACTCAAATCAAAACCAAAGCTTAGCTATCCAGTCTTTTTATTCGCCTTGCCCCCTGGTGAGCGCCATGAGCTTGGGTTGCTTATGGTCGAGGCTGTGATGGCAGAAGCTGGCGCTTACATCGTGAACGTTGGAACCGATATTCCAATAAACTGTTTGAAGTTGGCTGCAATTGAGTACAAAGCCGACGTGGTTGCGATAACGTTCAGTTTTGCTTATCCTCCTCGCGAGGTGGCCCCAACACTGGCGCATTTGCGGCGTTTGCTACCGCAGAGTGTGCTGATCTGGGCAGGCGGAGCTGGTTTGTCGCAGGTCAAGCGAGCGCCTAAAGGAGTGCGACTAATTTCCCACTTTGACGAGGCAATTACAGCTCTGGGTGAACTGGTGAGGGCCGGACAAGCTCAACCGTCGGTATGAATCTCAGGGTCATTTAGCCACCCTTTAACCCGGGACCTAAGAGATCAAAAAATTGGCAAAACAAGAGCCTCGCCAAGCGCTTGCAAAAGGAATAAGGGTGGTACTGAGTCTGGTTTAGCCAATGCCGGTGCGCTTTTGGTTTGCCAAGCGCACCCACCCAATTACTACAAAACGCTGCGATAGCCTTGGAGCCGCTTAGCCCAATAATCCGCAGTGATTTGGTCGGTACGCACCCCGGTGCGCTCATTGGCGGCGTGGATGAATTTACCGGAACCGATGTAAATGCCGACATGGGAGTTGGGCGATCCCAAGGTGTTAAAGAACACCAAGTCCCCTGGTACAGCAGCATGGGCTGCAATGGCGCGGGTTTTGTTGGCTATATCTGAGGCGCTGCCACGCAGTTCAATGCCGGCGGATTCTTTGTAAACAAAGCTCACCAAACCCGAGCAGTCAAAGCCGGTGTGCAATTTTTTCCCGTTGTATACGTAGTTGCGATCGAGCATGGCCATGGCCTGCATCACGACCTCTTGCCGTTGTGCCGTTAATGCAGCTTGGCTTGTGGCGGGTAGCTGACTGGCATTGCCCGCTTGTCGGCTTGGCGTAGAGCAGCCGACCAATGCGGTCAATAGCAGGCTATACACCGGGGCAATGAGTCGATAGCGCGGCTTGAAAATCATGCCCATATTTTGCACCAAGCTCCGTACAGGGATTTCGCAGCGGGGCATAGGGTTCAGTTTTTCGCCTCACCGCCATGCGTTTACACTGACCGTTCGGTCTGCGCATGGCTGGCACAAAGTGTCTTTCGGCGGCCCTTTTTGTCTCGGCTTACTCTTTCTCCATTTAGTTGCATTAGCTCTTATGTTGCTTGCCTGCTCCGCACAAAACTTTGTGCATCCGTCCCAGACCAGCCGCATTACCAGGCGAGGGCACGCGTGCCAACCAGGGTCAAGGCAGATGCGCCTTCAGGGCGGATTTGCGCAAAGATCCTCCAAGGCATACGGCATAGAAGTGCACCTATGGGCCTAGCAGTCTCTAGCCTATGGTCCAGCTACCGCCAGCGCGTTCAATGGCGCGCAGGTCTGCACCGGGTGTTTCATCGCGGCCCGCAGGACGATCCGGTAGTGGACGGCTTGCGAGGTATGGCCAGCCTGTCTATTGTGCTGTTTCATTGCTTTTTTGGCGCGATGTTCTTGTTGAAGGACTTTGATCGCATCAGCGCTTTTGCAGCGCAATTGCCGGCCTGGCTGGGTTTTCTAGCCAATACCGATAAAGCCGTAGATGTGTTTTTTATGGTCAGTGCCTACTTGTTGGGTGGCGCGCTGATGCGTGAGTTCGCGCGCAAGGGCACGATCGCAGTGCGCAATTTTTACATCCGCCGCCTGTTCCGTATTTACCCTTTGTTTCTGCTAGGGCTGGCGGTTTATGCACTGGGTAACCCTGGCTTGGCCGCGGACAATTTAATCTACAACCTGCTTTTCATCGACAACTTTCAGATGAAAAATATCATTCCCGTGGGCTGGTCGCTGTCGATTGAAATGCAGTTTTACCTCGTTCTGCCAATGCTGATGGGCTGGCTGATGGGTATGACAGGGCAGGGCGGCCTTCGGGTTTTGCAATGCCTGTTCATGCTGTCCTTTGTGCCCATACTGGCCACCGCGCTGCTGTACCCTGTCACCTATGAAACGCCGTTTTTTCTTTTCCACCCGCAGCGCATGGCGCCCGAGCTGTTTCTCAATGTGATGTATTTCCAAACCCATACCCGCATCGGCCCCTTGCTCTTGGGCCTGATCTGGGCCTGGGTGCGCCATGCGGATGCGGGGCTGCCCGCGCCGCCGCCACGCGGCATGGTCTGGGTGCTGGGCGGCGCGGCCTTGGCGCTGGTGTGGGCCTATTTCCCGGTCTATCAGCAGGGCTCTTGGTACTACCAGCATTTTTCGCCTTGGTTCAATCTCGTGGGTCAGGTCTTGCACCGTAATTTGTTTTGCCTGGGGGTCTTGCTGCTGGTGTTGGCTGCACAATCCCAGGGCCCGCCCGCCCGGGGCTTGGGCAGCATGTCTGTAGCCATGGCCGCAGCACTGCGTGGCTTTTTGGGCTGGGGCCTTTGGCGGCCGTTTTCCCAAGTGGTATTCCCGGTGTATTTGTTTCATTTCCCTATGGTCCTGGTCG
>CAMCJY010000098.1 GCA_945875225.1 Comamonas sp. lk
TGCCCGCGCCCGTGCGCGCAGCATGTGCGCCGAAATGCACAGTGGCTTTAGCAATTTGCGCAGCCATTGCCCTATGAATATTGAAGCCTTGTTGCCCAACCGCGGCGCGCTCATCTGGCGCGACCACGCCGGTGTGCGCGCCGATGTGCAGCGCATCGTGGACCTGTGGACCGAGTTGCTGCAATCCCATGGCGGCCCGATGTTGTTTGGCGCATTCACTATGGCAGATGCGTTTTACGCACCGGTGGTGATGCGCCTGCACACCTATGCCCTGCCGGTGCCCAGCATCATCAGCGCCTACATGGAGCGGGTGCAAGCGCTGCCCGGCGTGCTGGCCTGGGTGCAGGCGGCGCTGGTTGAAAAAGACTTTTTGGTATTTGAAGAGCCCTACCGGCTGCAAGCTTGAAGCGGGCTGCGCCGCGCGCTGCATGCAAACTTATCTCGTCGGTGGTGCGGTTCGCGATAGCTTGATGGGCTTGCCGGTGCGCGACCGCGATTGGGTGGTCGTCGGCAGTACGCCGCAGGCGATGGTGGACGCGGGTTTTGTGCCGGTAGGGCGGGACTTCCCGGTGTTTTTACATCCCCGCAGCAAAGAGGAATATGCCTTGGCGCGCACCGAGCGCAAAACCGCGCCGGGCTACCGGGGCTTTGCCATCCACGCCGACCCCGCAGTAACCTTGGAAGAAGACCTGGCGCGCCGCGATCTCAGCATCAACGCTATGGCGGTGCCCGCCGATGCGCTGCGTCCTGATGGCGGCTTTGTCCTTGCTGCGCTGATCGACCCTTTTGGCGGTGCCCACGATGTGGCTGCCGGTGTGCTGCGCCACTGCACCGAGGCATTTCGCGAAGACCCGGTGCGCATATTGCGGCTGGCGCGTTTTGCAGCGCGCTTTGCGCACTTCGTTGTTTCCCGCGTAACTTTGCAACTCCTGCAGGACATGGTGCAAGCGGGGGAAGTCCAGCATTTGGTGGCCGAGCGCGTTTGGCAGGAACTGGCCAAAGGCCTGATGGAGCCGCAGCCCTCGCGCATGCTGGCGCTCTTGCGCGACTGCGGTGCCTTGGCGGTGGTACTGCCCGAAGTGGATGCCCTGTGGGGCGTGCCGCAACCGGCAGAGCACCATCCGGAAATCGATACCGGCATCCACCTGGGCATGGTGCTTGACGCAGCTGCACGGGCGCAAGCGCCGTTGGAAGTACGCTTTGCCTGCCTGGTGCACGACTTGGGCAAAGCCACCACGCCTGCCGAGCAATGGCCTCGCCATTTGGGCCATGAAATGCGCAGCGTCAAGCTTTTGCGTACGCTCTGCCAGCGCTTGCGCGTGCCCCAGGCTTGCGCGGAGTTGGCCGAGGTGGTGGCACGCGAACACGGCAATATCCACCGCAGCGCCAGCCTGGGCGCAGCCGCCACGCTGCGCTTGCTCGAGCGCTGCGATGCCTTTCGCAAACCCGCACGCTTTGCGCAGATCGTGCAGGCCTGCGCCTGCGATGCGCGTGGACGCCTGGGCCGCGAACACGACACCTATAGCCAAGGCGAGCGCCTGATGCAAGCCTTGCAGGCGGCCTTGGCGATAGATAGCACCGCCATCGCACAGGCCGCTATGCAGGAAGGCGCACAAGGCCCGGCGGTGGGGCGGGCCTTAGCCAAAGCCCGGGAGCTTGCGATAGCCCCATGCCTTGCGGCGTCCTAAGCGAAGCCCTTTGGCAAGGGCGCTGCAATTATTGGGGTGCTGGCAGCGCCCAAGCGTGGTTTACAAGACCAGCGCCAGCGCGGCGTAGTCGCCTACGGACTCACCCAAGCCCGCCGGCACGATGTCCACACCGCTGGTCAAGGACGGCAGTTTGCCGCCAATCTGGGCACGCAGGCGCGGCAACAACAAGTCCTGCTGGTGCCAGAACACGGAGCCGCCCATGCTGATGCGCTGCACATCGAGCGTGGTCATCAGGTTAAACAGCAGGCGACCCATGACATAGCACAGGCCATCGACAATTTCCAGCGCGTCGGCCCGGCCTTGGCGCGCTGCCGAAAACAATTGCGCCGCATCGCTAAAACCCTGACTGGCAAAGCGCCGTGCAATCGCGTTACCGGCAATCAAAGCTTCCACATCGCCGATATTGCCGCAGCCGCACAGCGCCTCCGTGTTATCGCTGACAAAGCTGTGTCCCCAATGGCCGGCATTGCCATTTTTGCCGCGCAAGGCGCGCCCGTCCACGCACACGCCCACGCCGATGCCTGTGCTCCAAGTCACATAGGCACAGTGGTCCAGGCCTTGCAGCGCGCCCCAGCGGCGCTCCGCCTCCAGCGCGCCCACGCCGTCGTTTTCTAAGCGCACCTTGGCAAAGGCTTGGCGCAGCGGCGCTTCCAGCAGCGCGGTGGTCCAGTCATTGGGCAGCCCACGTGCTTTACCGGCTAGGCCGCCGCAGATGTTGGGCGCGGCCAGTTCCACCAGTCCGCCCCGCATGACAAAAGGTCCGCAAGAGACCACGCCAACCGTGCCCAAGGCTTCTTTGGCAAGGCCGCTCTGGGCGCAGCCCTGTTCGATCATGCGGATGATTTGCTGCGCCAGCGCGTCCGATGCGCCGACTTTGGCAGTGGGCTCCGACCATTTGCCGCGTATGCCGCTGGCATCGGCCAGGGTGAGCGCAACTTTGGTGCCGCCAACATCGACGCAAGCGACCGGCGCCATGCCTGCGGGAAAGCGGAGTTGAAAACCGTGGCTTGGCTGTTCCATGGGCGTGGGTCATTGGTGCTGAGAGCCGCTAATACTAACGCCCTGCGTGCAGCAGCGTTACGGGCGGGTTACCGGGGCATTGACTGGCGGCCCGGGCAGCTTGGCAGCACGTGCACCAGAGGCCACCTGCGCTGGCTTGTGCAGGCTCACAAGCGGTGTAGGCGGTCGCCGCGTGCAAAGCCCAATGGCGTCCAAGGCGCGCCCTGACCCAACGCCAACACTTTGAAAAGTTCTCCCATTTCATGCTCCAGTATCAGCGTTTGTGCCGCTACCCGCACCGGCAAAGCGGCCGCTTGCATCAACTCCACGATGCCGCAGTTCATCAGGAAATGCGCCTGGCTGGTGTAGCCCAAGGCGTGCAGACCTGCGTCTTGCGCTGCCAGCGCGATGCCGCTGAAGTTGACATGGGCGGTGATGTCTTTTTCGCCGACCCGGGTCAGCGGGTCGCTATCGCTTTGGTGGGCGCGGTGGCACATCACCGTGCCACCGGCGCGTTGGGGGTGGTAGTACTCGCCCTCGCCAAAACCATAGTCCAGAAAAAATGCGCAACCGCTGCGCAAGCGCTGCGCCAGCGAGCGGACAAAGGCCTGCGCCTGGGGATGGATTTCACTCAGGTAATCATGCGCGCCTTCGGGCTCCAACGGGAGGCGCAGCGCGGTGGGGCGGTCTTGCCAAGCGAACACAGGCTGCTTTGCGGCTTGTTGGTTTGTTGCTGCCGCAGCGATACCCACACCACGTTCAAACCAAGCGCCCTGGCAACGCGCCAGCAGCTGCACCGGCATGGCGTCGAGCACTTCGTTACCCAACACCACACCATCGATATGTTCGGGCCAGGTCTGGGCCCAGTGAACAAGGTCACCAAAGCGCGCCAGGCGCTGCTGTTGGCGCTGTGCCAGCGTGGCCGACACATCGACGATGGTGTATCGCTTAAGCGTCACGCCCATTTGCGCTAATGCACTGAGTAATTGTTCGGCCAGTGCGCCGCTGCCTGCGCCAAACTCCCAAATCTCCGTGGTGCCGGTGTGGGCCAGGGCTTGCGCCACTTGCTTGGCCAGGGTGTAGCCAAACAGCGGGCTGATTTCCGGCGCAGTAACAAAATCACTGCCATCGCGCCCCGGCAGGGGGCCGAACTTGAGCGAACCATGCGCGTAATAGCCTAGGCCTGGCGTGTACAGCGCCAGTTCCATGAAGCGGTCAAAACCGATCCAGCCGCCCGCTGCGCTAATGGCGCGGCATATCGACTGCTCCAGGGCGCTTAAAGGGTGAGGGGGCATCGTTAAACTCAGGGGCGCGGCCTTAGGGCGGCGCAGGGTGGGCTGCATTGTCCCCTATGCACAAGCAAGTTCACCGCGCTGGCCGCTCAGGCCGCTCCAACTTAGGAAAACACCAGATCCCATGCACAGCAGCGTATTAATCACCGGCGGCGCGCAGCGTCTGGGCCGCGAACTGGTGCTGGCTTTCGCGCGCGCGGGCTGGCATGTCTGGTGCCATTACGGGCATTCTGCCCAGGCGGCGCAGCAGCTACAAGCTGAACTGCGCACCCAGGGCCTGGCCCTGGACCTGGTGGCGGCTGATCTGTCCCAAGAGGCGCAAGTGCTGGCCATGATGGCGCACATCGTGCAGCAGCGCGGCCCTTTGCAGGCGGTGGTAAACAATGCCTCCCTGTTCGAGCCCGACACGGGATTCGACTTTGACCCGGCTTTGCTGCGCAGGCAGATGGAAGTCAATCTCGTCGCGCCTTTGTTGCTCGGGCGCGAGTTGGCGCGCCAGCAGACTCAGCGGCCCGAACGGGGCGAAACGCAGGATGCTTGCCTTATCCATGTGCTGGACCAAAAAGTGTTCAATCTGAACCCGGATTATTTTTCCTACACCAGCACCAAGCTGGCGCTCGAGCGCAGCGTGGCTTTGCAAGCGCAGGCGCTGGCGCCTAGCGTACGGGTGTGCGGCGTCGCACCGGGCTTGATTTATCCCAGCGGGCCGCAGTCGCAGGAAAATTTTGAACGCGCCAGCTGCGTGAATTTGTTGCGCCGCGCCACGCCGCCGGCCGATGTGGCTGCGACCTGTTTGTTTTTGGCGCAAACCCGCTCCATCACGGGTGTTAGCGTCTGTGTGGACAATGGCCAGCACTTGGTCCCGCTGGCGCGTGATGTGATGTTTGCCACCCAAACCCTGGCGCAGGAAGCCCCGTATGCAAAATCTTGAAGCGCAGTTGATGCGTGATTGCCGCAAACTGTTTTTGCGTGGCTTTGAGTTGCCGGTGCGTATCGGCATCCACGACTTTGAACTGCAGGCGCCCCAGCGCATGCGCTTTGATGTGGACCTGTATGTGCCCTACGTCCACTCTAGCCCGACGCAGGACCGCATCGACGAAATTGTGGACTACGACTTTGTGCGCAATGCCATACGGCGCCTGTGCGATGCAGGCCACATCAATTTGCAAGAGACTTTGTGCGACGCGATTGCCCAGGCGCTGCTGGGCCATGCCCACGTCGCCGCCGTGCGGGTAAGCACCTGCAAACCCGATGTGTACCCGGATTGCGACGCCGTAGGTGTCGAAGTATTCCGGCTGCGCGCTGCGGCCCCGACGGCCGCATCCGTGTAAGCGTTTTTTTGTTTTTCAGGATCACTCCATGTCGATATCTACCGCTGCCCCGTTTCGGGGCAATCAAACGCTGACCTTGAGCGGCCTGCGCTTTGAGGCCAACCTGGGCATTCTCGAGTCCGAGTTGCTAGCACCCCAGCCCATCCAGGTGGACGCCGAGCTGCACCTGGGCACCCAGCCTTTGCTGCCCGAGGACGACGATATCAACCACGTGCTGGACTACCGCAAGGTGCGCCAGATCATCATTGCCGAATGCACCGCCGAGCATGTGAACCTGCTCGAAAGCCTGATCGGCAAATTGGCCAATCGTTTGCTGCAATTGCCCGGCGTGGTGGGTGTGCGTGTGAAAATCGCGAAGTTAAAAATATTTGACGATTGCGAAGTAGCCATCCGGGTGGAAACCGGCCAGTGGTAAACCAAGGAAGTGCGATGTTGACCGAAGCCCTAGCCCCGGCGCAAACCCAAAGTGTTCAGGACGCTGCCGCCCCCGTGCGCGATGCAGCAGAGCGTGCCGCCCACGAAACCCATAAGCTGGAAAAACGCCTGTGCCGCCAGGTGGGCCAGGCCATCATGGACTTTGGCATGATCCAAGAGGGTGATCGCGTCATGGTCTGCGTCTCGGGCGGCAAAGACAGCTACGGCATGCTCGATATCCTGCTCAAAATGCAGCAGCGTGCGCCCATCCATTTCGAGCTCATCGCCGTCAATCTCGACCAGAAGCAACCCGGTTTCCCGGACCATGTGCTGCCCGCTTACCTCAAGCAGCTGGGCGTACCTTTTCATATCGAGACGCAGGACACCTACAGCATTGTCAAAAAGGTGATCCCCGAGGGCAAGACCATGTGCAGCTTGTGCAGCCGCTTGCGTCGGGGCATTTTGTACCGCGTGGCCGACGAGTTAAAAGTGACCAAGATCGCACTGGGCCACCACCGCGACGATATGTTGCAAACCTTTTTCCTGAACATGTTTTTTGGTGGCAAGCTCAAAGGTATGCCGCCCAAGCTGGTGAGCGACGACGGCGGCCATATCGTCATCCGACCCCTGGCCTATGTGGCCGAAAAAGACCTGATACGCTGGGCCACGCACCGCGCTTTCCCTATCATTCCCTGCACCTTGTGCGGCAGCCAGGAAAACCTGCAACGTAAACAAATCGGCAATATGCTGCGTGACTGGGAAAAGCAATACCCTGGTCGTATTGAAAGCATGTTTACCGCTTTGCAAAATGTGGTGCCTTCGCATTTGATGGATACCCAGCGCCACGACTTCAAAAATATCCAGACGACCGGCGTCCCGCAGGTCGATGGCGACAAGGCTTTTGACGCCGAGGAACTGCCGGCCCTGCCACTGCATGGCCTGCCCGCACTGGGTGCAGTGCAATGGTCTAGCAACTGAGATTGGGGGGCGTGTCTATGCGAGTACTTATGCGTTTGGCTTTGCGGATGGGTTTGCTGGTATGGCTAGCCGCCTTGGCCGGTTGCGCCACTACCCGGCTGATCGACAGCGAGGTACGCAGTTTTCGCAGCGCTAGCGCGGACGTGGCTGCGTCAAGCTACCAGTTTGAGCGCCTGCCCTCGCAGCAAGCCGATGCAGCGGCGCAGACGCAGCGCGAACAGTGGGCGCAACCGGTTTTGCAGCGTGTGGGTTTGACGCTGGCCAGCCAAGCGCCGCGCTACACGGTGCAAATGGGTGTAGCGAGCGAGCAGGTGCTGCGCAATGAACCGATTTTTAGGCGGCGTTGGGGTGGGTTTGCGGGCGGCCCGCTATGGGGCGCACCTCCCTTCCTCTTTCCGCTGGAGCCCATGCTTTACCGCTTCCAGGTCCAGGTGCTG
>CAMCJY010000099.1 GCA_945875225.1 Comamonas sp. lk
GGGCTATGCTTGCCACACTCGGCTTTTTGCCCGGTGCCGCACAGGCGCAAGCGGCCTACAACGCGGCCGCCTTCGAAGCCAAGAATATGGCCGAACTGATGAAGGCATTAGGCGCTTCGGCCCCCACCGAAAGCAAAGATGTCACCATCACTGGCCCCGACATTGCTGAGAACGGTGCGGTAGTTCCCGTAGGCGCCTCCACTGCGCTGCCCGGCGCCAAGCGCATGTTGCTGCTAGTGGAGAAAAATCCTTCCATCCTATCGGCCGTTTTCGATGTCAGCGATGCGGTCGATGCCAACTTCTCTACCCGTGTGAAGATGGGTCAGTCCTCCAATGTATTTGCAGTCGCTTTGATGGCAGATGGCAAGGTGCTGTATGCAGTCAAAGAAATCAAAGTGACACTTGGCGGCTGCGGCGGCTAAGTCCATCCAACCCAATTTAAGGAGAACACAATGTCCGATCCCATGCGTATTCGCGCCCAGTCTGCTGGCGACAAAGCCACTGTGCGGGTGCTGATGAGCCACGAAATGGAAACTGGTTTGCGCAAAGATGGCGCAGGAAAAGTCATACCCGCTTGGTTTATCCAGGAGGTTGCAGCCCAACTGAACGGTAAAACCGTCATGACCGCGCAATGGGGCCCCGCAGTGTCTAAGAACCCATTTTTGCAATTCAGTGTGAAAGGCGCCAAGGCCGGCGACAAGATCGGCATCACTTGGACCGACAACAAAGGTGATAAGCGAACTGACGAAGCCACCGTATCCTAAATTGAGGAGACTCCATGCTAAAAATCTTAAGTTTGCTGGCCATGGCTGTGCTGTCAACGGCTGCGTCAGCGCAGCAAAAGTCGGCCGCCGATGGCATTGCTGAATACCGCGCTATGTTGGCCGATGGCAATCCCGCCGAGCTTTTCGAAGCGCGCGGCGAAGATTTGTGGAAGAAAAAGCGCGGCCCCTTAAACGCCTCTCTGGAAAAATGCGACCTCGGAAAAGGCCCGGGCGTAGTGAAAGGCGCGTTTGTGGAGTTGCCGCGCTGGTTTGCCGACACCGGCAAAGTCCAGGATTTGGAGTCGCGCTTGCTAACCTGCATGGAAGCGCTCCAGGGCCTGGACGCAAAAGCCATCGCTGCAACCCCTTTTGGTAAGGGTGAGCAAGTGGGCATGGAAGGGCTCACAGCCTGGATCTCTGCCGAATCCAAAGGCATGCGCTTTAATTTGCCGCAATCTCATACCCAAGAAAAAGTGACTTACGAGCTAGGTAAGCGCGCCTTTTTTTACCGCGCTGGCCCCTATGACTTTTCGTGTGCTTCGTGCCATGCCCAAGCGGGCCAACGCATCCGCTTGCAAGACTTGCCCGAACTCACCAAGAACCCGGGAGATGGTGTGGGCTTTGCAGCCTGGCCAGCCTACCGCGTCAGCAGCGGCGAGATGTGGAGCATGCAGCGTCGCCTCAATGACTGCTACCGCCAGCAGCGCTTTCCATACCCTGGCTACGCTTCGGACGTGACCGTCGCATTAGGGGTCTATATGGGTGTCAATGCCAAGGGCGCCAAGTCGGTCGCACCTGCACTCAAACGTTAAGGAACATAGTATGTACAGATTTAAAACTCTCCTTTCCGTGGCCGCCTTGTTGTCTATGGCAGGTTGTGCCCTGCTGCAACCTGGCCCGAACTACGCGCAGTTGGTCAAACAGATGATGGATGGCTCCTTTCGCAATGAAGGAATTGCCACCACCGACCGTTTGATTCAAGATCAAGCGAACGCTGCATGCTCCGAGGCCCAAGGTGCAAATCTTCCGGACGCAGTGGTAGAGGCCATCCAACAAGCGGCCTTAAAAAGCGTGCGCATGCCCTCGGATGGAAAATTCACCGGAGACTGGCGCGAGGGTGCGAAGCTGGCGCAAAACGGGCGTGGCATGACCTGGACCGACAAAACGGCTCTGCCCAAAGACAATGGCGGCAATTGCCTGAATTGCCACCAGGTGACTAAAGAAGAGTTGTCTTACGGCACCATAGGTCCCAGCCTGTACCAGTATGGAAAAGTCCGCGGCGTACTGGACCCCGAGAGCCCAGAGGCCCGCCCCATCGTAGAGTACACCTGGACCAAGATTTATAACGCCAAGTCCTACAACGCTTGCTCGGGTATGCCGCGTTTCGGCCATGCCGGTTTGCTCGATGAAAAGCAAATGAAAGATTTGATGGCACTTTTACTAGACCCCAAATCCCCCGTCAATCGCTAAACCGCAGGCCCTATGAATCTGTCCAAGCGGGAGTTTTTGCAAGTACTGGGTGCGGCCTTTGCTGCTGGCCTGAACCTGGGTATGTTCAGTCATGCAGATGCGGCAAGCGCCCAGCGCGGCTTGTATGACATAGCGCCCTTTGGTAATGTGTCCTTGCTGCACATGACGGACTGCCACGCGCAGTTGATGCCCATCCATTTCCGCGAGCCCAGCGTGAATATGGGAGTGGCGGCCATGCAGGGCAATTTGCCCCACCTGGTCGGAAACCACTTACAAAAGATGCTCGCCATAGCGCCCGGCAGTGCGCAGTCCCACGCCTTTACCTACATTGATTTTGAAAACGCCGCCCGTGCGTACGGCAAAGTGGGCGGGTTTGCGCACTTGGCCACCCTGGTCAAACAGCTCAAGGCCAGCCGCCCGGGGGCCTTGCTGCTCGATGGTGGCGATACCTGGCAGGGTTCGGCTACCGCTTTGTGGACCGATGCGCAAGACATGGTCGATGCCTGCAAATTGCTTGGCGTGGACGTGATGACCGGGCATTGGGAGTTTACTTATGGCATGGAGCGGGTTAAGGAAATTGTCGAGAAAGACTTTGCGGGCAAGATAGATTTTGTTGCGCAAAATATCAAAACCACAGATTTTGGCGACCCGGTCTTTAAGCCCTATGTGCTGCGCGAAATCAATGGCGTTCAGGTCGCCATCATCGGCCAAGCTTTTCCTTACACACCTATCGCCAACCCGCGCTACATGGTGGCCGACTGGAGCTTTGGTATCCAGGACGACAACCTCCAAAAAATGGTGGACGAAGTCCGGGCCAAAGGCGCCAAAGTAGTCGTCGTGCTATCGCACAACGGCATGGACGTGGATTTGAAAATGGCCACGCGGGTGCGCGGCGTAGATGCTATTTTGGGCGGGCACACGCACGACGGCGTGCCAGTGGCCATACCTGTGTCCAACGCTGGCGGGAAAACCCTGGTCACCAACGCGGGCAGCAATGGCAAATTTTTGGGTGTCATGGATTTTCAGGTGGGCAGTGCCGGCGTCAGCGACTTTCGCTACCGGCTGTTGCCGGTGTTTTCCAACCAGATTAAAGCCGATCCGGCCATGGCGGCCTTGATCGAAAAGGTACGCCAACCCTACGCCTCAAAACTGGCTGAAACACTGGCGGTGACCGATGGTTTGCTTTACCGGCGCGGTAATTTCAACGGCAGTTGGGACCAGTTAGTCTGTGATGCGCTGATGGAGGTACAGGGCGCCGACATTGCGCTCAGCCCGGGGTTTCGGTGGGGCACCACTTTATTGCCCGGCGACGCAATTACCCGCGAACTGATGATGGACCAACTCGCCATCACCTACCCTTACACCACGCTCACCGAAATGAGCGGCGAATCGATCAAAGGCATTTTGGAAGATGTGGCTGACAACCTATTTAACCCCGACCCTTATTACCAACAGGGCGGCGATATGGTTCGGGTAGGCGGCTTGGCCTATACCTGCGAACCCGGCCAAAAAATGGGGCAACGTATCTCGGGCATGCGCTTGGGTGGCAAACCGGTAGAGGCCTCGCGTAGGTACAAAGTGGCCGGCTGGGCGCCGGTGGCCGAAGCCGCGCGCACAGCGCCCGGCAGCAAACCCATTTGGGACGTGGTCGAGACCTGGCTCAAATCCCAAGCCGGTGGCCGTGTCAAAGCCCGCAAGATCAATACCCCGACACTCCTAGGAATGACGGGTAACCAAGGGATTGCAAATCTATGAGCCTGCAAGCATCTACTAACGGTCTGCGCAAACTAGTGTGCGGTGTCGCCTGCCTTGGCGCCTTGGCCTGTGCGCCGCACAGCCTTGCGGCGGGCGAAGGAACATTTGCCGTCAAGATGCTCACCCCCGAAGTCGCGGCCACCGCTGGCCAGGCGGCGATGGCTCATTGCCGCAAGGTGGGCCACCAGGTAGCGGTCGCCATTGTGGACCGCTTTGGCGTCTTGCAATTCTTGGTGCGTGACCGCTTTGCCGGCCCGCACACTGTGGAATTCGCCACCCAAAAAGCCTGGACAGCAGCGAGCTTCAAAATGCCCACCGCAGCCCTGGCCGCTGAAACCCAGGCCGGTAAACCCATGAGCGGTATGCGCGCCAACCCCCATGTGCTGGCCATCGGTGGCGGATTAGTGATAGAGGCCGCCGGCAGCTTGCTCGGCGGCATTGGAGTCTCTGGTGCGCCGGGTGGCGAAGCCGACGACGCCTGCGCCTTGGCGGGGCTGCGCGCGGTAGCCGATGCGATTGAGTTTTGAATGGCTTTTTTCTGGAGAAACCCATGAAGCTTTTAAAAGTCTTTGCCCTGACCCTGGCGCTTTTGAGCAGCGGGCTTGCCTGGTCGCAGAGCAAGGTGATCTATCACATCAGTGACGCCGAAGCGCAAGCACTAGGGGGCCTGCGCAACGTGCGCAACCATTTGGACATCGACCCCTCAGCCAAAATTACCGTGGTCTCCCACGGCAATGGCGTGGACTTTTTGATGGAGGGTGCAAAAGACAAAAATGGCAGCTTGTATGCCGGCCCGATATCTGCGCTGAAAAGTCGCGGGGTAACTTTTGAAGTCTGCGAGATCACCCTGAAAAACCGCAACCTCAAAAGTGAGCAATTCCTGCAAGAGGCCGACTTCACGCCGTCCGGGGTGGTGCGTATTGCTAAGCTTCAGCACCAGGGTTACGCCTACATCCGACCTTAAAGCAGGCGCAATCAACATCCGAATGCAGACACGCTGATGGGAATGTTTTGGTGAAAAAAATAATCACCGCGATTTTTGCCAGCCTGTTGGGTTGGATCAGCACGCTTGCCACGGCGCAACCCGCTTCCATTCAAGCGGTGCAGCTTGCGGAGCGCGTATGGTTTGTGCAGGGAAATTCTGCCCTAGGCAGCACCGGCAATAGAAACTTCATCTCCAATGCCGGGTTTTTTGTCACCGACGAGGGCGTGGTCGTGGTGGATGCGCTGGGTTCGCCCGCCTTAGCCCAGGAATTGTTGCGCGAGATCCATCGCGTCACCCCGCAAGCGATACGCTACGTCGTAGTGACGCACTACCATGCGGACCATATTTATGGTTTGCAAACACTTGCCCAAGCAGGTGCCAAGGTCATCGGCCACGCATCGGCCAGAGAGTATTTAAACTCCGATACAGCGCAAAGACGGCTTGAAGCAAGTCGCATAGAACTGGCACCCTGGATCGATGCAAATACCCGATTGGTGCCAGCCGACCAATGGTTAGACACCCAGGAAACCCGGTTTCGTTTGGGGTCCATGGACTTTGTCGTGGACCATGTCGGCCCGGCACATACACCTGAAGATGTCGTTGTCTTTGTGCCCCAACTAGGCGTTTTATTTGCCGGCGACCTGTTTTTTCAGGGCCGGATTCCGTTTGTGGGGCAAGCAGACAGCCGGCTGTGGATTCAAGCCCTCAACCGCTTAATGAAATACCAGCCCAAAATAGTGATTCCCGGGCACGGCCCTGCTTCTACCAATCCGATGGTGGACATGACGATGACCAGAGATTACTTGCTCTATCTTCGAAAAACCATGGGCGAAGCGGCAAAAAATATGGAACCCTTTGAAGAGGTTTACGCGAAAACAGATTGGTCCCGATTTGAGTCCATCCCACTTTTTCGCGTCGCAAATCGCATGAATGCCTATAACACCTACCTTCTGATGGAGCAGCAAGGTGAGCCCTGAGAGCAGCCCGTACAGCGCGGTCTCGCGCCGCCATGTGCTAGCGGGCAGCGCCGCGGCACTGCTCTGGAGCCCAGGAGTGAGCCGCGCTAGCGCCGAGCCATCGGCACCGACCATCCACTGGCCGGCGCTAAGGCTTTTAGACGGAACGAGCCTGACGCCTCTTGGATTGAACACGATGCCGGTAATGCTAGTTTTTTGGGAAACCTGGTGCCCTTATTGCAAACGCCACAACGTACACATTGAGCGCCTCTACCAAGCGACACTGGGTATGCACATCCGGGTCTTGGGTGCCACAACCGAAACCAACGCGGACAAGCTGGCGTCTTACCTGCGGGCCAATCAATTGCATTTCCCAGTGGCCCCCATAGCGCGAGGGTTTCGGGATCAATTCAGCCAGCGGCGCGTCATTCCCTTGACATGTTTGGTAGCGGAGAACGGGCGACTGTTACAAGCTATTCCCGGTGAAATGGGCTACGAGGACCTGTATTGCCTGGCCGGGCAAGTGCTGCAGGACATCAGCCCTAAAATCAGTGGCACCCCAAGGATTACAAGTTAATTGATCATGGAAGATTTCAACAATCAGGACAGGGTGTTTGAAACGGCCGCGCAACTGTTTGCGCTATTGGCTACCCCAATGCGCCTGAAAATCATCAGTGCCCTGTGTGAGCAAGAGAAAAACGTGAGCGAACTCCTGGCCGAAATCGATACCACGCAGCCGAATATGTCCCAACATTTAGCGGCACTTCACCGCAAGGGGGTCATTTCGCGTCGCAGAGAAGGCGCACAAATTTACTACCAAGTGCAAAGTGAACGCGTCGCCAGCTTATGTCGCGCGGTTTGTACGCAGTTAGCCATCGAAATGGACATTGATAGCGCAATTGAACCTTCCGATCGCTTATTGATCGTTCAGGACAGTTAGCAATATGCGGCACTGCCCCAAGGTAGCAGCGCTGGAACTTGTTTATTCCCTTGCGGTACAGGCGACTTCTCAGGTCCCATACACATTCAGGGTCAGAGCATGCCTGATCGGTACCATTCCTAGGAAACCAGACGAGACTCAAGATGAACAAGCAGCAGGAACACTGGGAGAAGGTTTATCAAACCAAGCAGCCGGATTCAGTAAGTTGGTTTCAAGAACATGCCACCCGTTCGCTGGAGATCATTCGATCAATTGGCGCACCCTCTGACGGA
>CAMCJY010000100.1 GCA_945875225.1 Comamonas sp. lk
GTATCAAAAATTGTGCGATGCATCGGCGGCCTGTTCTGTGGTTTGAAAGCTAGGGGGGAGGAGCGACCTCGTGGTCACCATCATGGCGGTGGGCGGGGTCCACATGGGTCATGAGATTGAGTACGCGGTGGCGCTGCATAACGGCCTGGCGCGCTGCTACGGCAATGTTGTGGCCCTCTTCGACGGTGAGCATGGCATCGACTTCGATATGCGCGTCGGCCACTACCATATCGCCCATCTTACGGGTGCGTACATCATGCACACCGGCCACGCCGGGCGTTTCCAGCAGGGTTTGGCGGATGGCCTGTACTTCATCCTCGTCCACCGCCCGGTCCATCAGGTCGTGCAAGGCGTCCCAGCCAAAGCCCCAGCCCATTTTGGCGACCATCAGGCCCACAATCAGCGCCGCAATCGGGTCCATGAGCGGGTAACCCATCAGGTTGCCGATCAAGCCCAAAGCCACCACCAGGCTGGAGGCCGCATCGGAGCGCGCATGCCAGGCATTGGCCACCAGCATGCCCGATTTGACCCGCTTGGCCACGCGCAGCATGTAACGAAATAAGAGCTCTTTTGACACCAGGGCCGCTAGCGCCACCCACAAGGCTGCTACATGGGCAGTGGGGATGGATTCGGGGGTTTGCAATTTGCCCACTGCCGACCAGACCAAGCCTACGCCCACAACCATAAGCAAGAGGCCCAGCGCCAGCGATGCCGCATTTTCAAAACGCTGGTGGCCGTAGGGGTGGTCTTGGTCGGCGTCCTTTTGGCTGTGCCTTCCCGCCAGCAGCACCACAAAGTCCGCCACCAAATCCGAGAGCGAATGGATGCCGTCCGCCACCAGGCCCTGGGACTTTGCCCCGATACCGACCACGATTTGCACACTGGAGAGCAGCACGTTGACGACCACGCTCACCCAGGTGCTGCGCGACGCCGCCGCCGCGCGTTGCGCCGGTGTGTACGTGCTGTGTTCGGAATCGTCGTCTATTTCGGTGAAGTTCATAGTGGCTTAGCAAGCGCCACAGTGACGGCCCGCAAAGGCTCGCCGCTCGGGGTTTCCAACCTGCTTGCTGCGCCAGAGCTTAGCAGTGTTGCTTGACGGGGGCCTTTCACCCCAGGTGCTTGCCAACAATCCCCGCCAGTTCAAACATATTGATGCTGGGTTTGCCAAATACCGCCTGCAATTTGGCGTCGGCCAGGATGGTGCGTTTATCCTTGGGGTCTTGCAGTCCCTTGGCTTTGATGTAGTCCCACAGCTTCTTGACCACCTCGGGCCGCGACACCGCTTCACTGCCAATGACGGCCGCCAAGGCCGCACTGGGCGCCTTGCCTGCGGCAGTGCTGGTTTTACGCGGCGCCTTGGGCTTAGCGGTTTTGGTCGCCGCGCTTTTCTTGGCTGAAGCGCTAGCTTTTTTGGTCGCCGCTTTCGCGGCAGGCGATGCCGCCACAACGCGATTGCGCGCCGCAGCGGCTTTGGCCACCGCACCGGGGCGCGGCGGGAATTTGCTAGGCGCAAACTCAAAATTCACTTTGCCTGCTTCGGCGTCCCAGGCCCGCATGGCCTTGAAGGCCCGGCGCGTGCGCATGCTGACAAACTTGTCCAGTAAATCGGTTTTGCCAAGGGCCAGCAGCTTGCTCATTTGCTCGCGTGCGATCGGCTGTTGCAAGATGATCTGCCCACTTTTGAAGTCGCAGCTGGGCACGGTTTGCACCAGGCTGGCGACCGCATGGTCGCAGACATAGTTTTTACCGTGTTCAAACACCAGGCCGCCGGTTTGGGCACCGCACTTGGGGCAGCCACCCAGAGGCTCTTGCGCGCTGAAATCGGCGAGCTCGCCGGACTCCTGCGCGGCTTGGTCGTCGCCGAAGTCAAATTCAAGTTTGAAGTTTTTGCTGTCCTCGTCAAACTTGAGGACGATCTCCGACGTAAAAGGCCAACCCGCTTTGGAGCGGAAGCCATCGAGCGGACCGATTTTTTTCTCGCGCATGAATTGCTCTACTTCGGCCAGCTCAAAAGTGCGGCCTGCCGGTGTTTTGCCGAAGGAAAAGCCGCAGCCCTCTTCGCTACCGGTCTTGCCGGTGCAGGCGTAGCGGCGGTAGTTTTCTTTCACGGTGCCGCCGCAATTGGGACAGGCGCTTTGCAAAGTGGCGTAGTCGCCGGGAATAGTGTCGCGGTCGTATTCTTTGGCTTTTTTCACCATGCGCTCGGTCATGGCAGCTATCTCGGCCATAAAGGTCGCACGCCCCATCTTGCCCTGCTCCATCAGCGACAGTTTGTATTCCCATTCACCGGTCAGTTCGGCCTTGGACAACTCTTCCACTCCAAGGCCACGCAAGAGCGTCATAAGTTGGAAGGCCTTGGCCGTCGGAATCAGCTCGCGGCCCTCGCGCAGCATGTATTTTTCGTTGAGCAAACCTTCAATAATGGACGAGCGCGTTGCTGGTGTGCCCAGACCTTTGTCGCGCATGGCTTCGCTGAATTCTTCGTCTTCCACCGTCTTGCCCGCGCCTTCCATGGCGCCCAGCAAGGTGGCTTCGGTATAGCGCGCCGGTGGCCGGGTTTTCAGGCCCTTGGCCTCGGCAGTGTCTGTGCGCACCTGTTCGCCCGGCTGCACCGGCACCAGGTTTTGGCCTTTGTCGCCGTCTTTGGCGTCGTCGATTTCAGCGGCGGCTTCCTTGCCATAGACCGCCAGCCAGCCGGGTTCGACCAGCACCTTGCCCGTGGTTTTGAACGGGTGGCTTTGGGCGCCCAGCGCCACGGTGCTGATGCGCGTGGTGACTTGGTATTCGGCAGCGGGGAAAAACACGGCGATAAAGCGGCGCACCACGAAGTCATAGAGCTTTTGCTCGGCCTCGGACAAGCCGCTGGGCGCTTCCAACGTGGGGATGATGGCAAAGTGGTCGCTCACCTTGCTGTTATCAAATACTTTTTTGCTTGGTTTGATGTAGTGCTTGGCAATCGCGGTGCGCGCAAATGGGGCCAGGTGGCCCATGCTGCTCTTGGCGATCATGCCCATAGTGTCATTCACCGTAGCGAGGTAGTCTTCGGGCAGGTGGCGCGAGTCGGTACGCGGGTAGGTCAGGGCTTTGTGCCGCTCATACAGGCTTTGCGCCAGCGCCAGCGTGGTCTTGGCGGAAAAGCCAAAGCGCCCGTTGGCCTCGCGCTGCAAAGTGGTCAGGTCAAACAGGCCGGGGCTGCTTTTATTACTGGGCTTGCTTTCTTCCTGCACGCTGGCGGGTTTGCCGCGTACTGCATCGGCAATCGCCTGGGCCTGTGCTTGCGACCAGAGGCGATCTTCTTTTTTCTCGGCGTCGTCAGCATCTTTTTTATGCGCCGGGTCAAACCATTTGGCCGCGTAGCTGCCAGCCTGCGCCGCGAACTCGGCATGGATTTCAAAATAATCGCGGCTGATAAATTTGCGAATCTGTTCCTCGCGCTCCACTACCACCGACAGCGTGGGCGTTTGCACCCGGCCCACGGTGGTCAGGAAAAAACCGCCGTCGCGCGAATTGAAAGCCGTCATGGCGCGCGTGCCGTTGATGCCCACCAGCCAATCGGCCTCCGAGCGGCATCGCGCAGCGTCGGCCAGGGGCTGCATTTGGGCGTTGGTGCGCAAATGCGCAAAGCCATCGCGTATGGCTTGCGGCGTCATGGACTGCAGCCACAAGCGACTGACCGGCTTGCCCAAAGGCTTGGCGCCACCGGCGTATTGCTCAATCAAGCGGAAGATGAGTTCGCCCTCGCGCCCTGCGTCGCAGGCGTTAATCAGCCGCGCCACGTCTTTGCGTTTGGCGAGTTTGACGACTGCGTTGAGCCGCGTTTTGGTTTTATCCACCGGCTTTAAATCAAAGTGCGGAGGTATGACGGGCAGGTGCGCAAAACTCCATTTGCCGCGTTTGACGTCATAGGCCTCGGGCGCCTGTATCTCCACCAGATGGCCCACGGCGCTAGAAACGACGTAGGTATCGTTTTCAAAATACTCGTCGTGCTTTTCAAATTTGCCTGCGCTGCTGGTAAGCGCACGCACGATGTCCTGGGCCACCGAAGGCTTTTCTGCAATGACCAAGGTCTTGCCTGCAATATCGTTTTTCATATGACTACAATCCGTTTCCTCGCGCACGCACGGGCGCGCACCCACACGGGCGCACACATGCGCGCCCCTACGATCCACCATACCAAATTTTTCCGTGTCTCCAAAATCTGCTGCCTCGCCCCCTCAGCGCCGACTGGCAGTGCGCACCTCAGGTATCCACGGCAAAGGCGTTTTTGCATTGCGTGATTTTGCAGAAGGCGAAAGGCTCATCGAGTACCTGGGTGAAATCATCAGCTGGGAAGAAGCGCAAATACGCCACCCGCATGACCCCGCCAATCCCAACCACACGTTTTACTTCCATATTGACGATACGCGTGTGATCGATGGCCTGCAACAGGGCAATGCGGCCAAGTGGATTAACCATTCCTGCGACGGCAATTGCGAAGCTGACGAGGTACGGGGCCGCATCTTCATTAAAGCGCTGCGCAATATCCAGGCTGGCGAAGAGCTGACCTATGACTACGGCCTGGTCACCGACGAGCCGCTCACCCGCAAGCTCAAGGCCGAATACCCCTGCTGGTGCGGCAGCAAGCCATGCCGGGGCACCATGCTGGCCCCCAAGCGCGCCGCCTGGCGCAAGCGCTGAGCGGTCATGGCAAGCGGCGCACCCGCTGACAGGGCATTGCGCTGGCCCGCCGAAGCGGTCTGGGAGGCTGTGGCGCCGCTGCTGCCGGGCTTTAGTGTCGAGATTCTGCCTACCTTGCCTTCCACCAATACCGCGCTGATGGAACGCGCCCGCGCCGGCCGCGTCGAGCCCATGGCTTTGGTGGCCGAGCAGCAAAGCGCAGGGCGTGGCCGCATGGGGCGCCAATGGCTCAGTGCGACGCAGGGCACGGGCCCGCTGCCCCTGACTTTTTCTATCGGCCTGCCGCTGGCGCCCCGTGACTGGTCGGGCCTGTCGCTGGCGGTGGGCCTGGCCGTGGCGCAAAGCCTGCATGCCCACATCCAGCTGAAATGGCCCAATGATTTGTGGCTGCACGAGCGCAAGCTCGGCGGCATCTTGATTGAAACGGCCAGCATGGGCGCGTTGCGCTACGCGGTGATCGGCATCGGTCTCAATATTGGGCCGCGCGCTGCCGAGGGCTTGCGCACCCCACCGGCCTGGCTGCAAGAGCTGCTACCGGATGCCGACGCGGCGCAGGCATTTGGCCTGATTGCGCCGGCGGTGGTCAAAGCGGTCTTGGAATTTGCGGACCTAGGCTTGGGCCCTTTGCGCGGCGCTTACCGGGAGCGTGATGCGCTGCACGGGCGCGATGTCCTGTGCAGCGATGGCTGCAACGGTGTTGCGCGCGGTGTGGATGCGCAAGGCGCTTTGTTGGTGGAAACGGCGCAGGGCCTGCAAAAAATCAGCAGCGCTGAAGTCAGCGTGCGTCCTGCCTGAAACCTAGCAAGGCGCCCCGCCCGCAGCTTAGGCGGGCAGCAGGGCGCTTGTAAGGAACTTATTTGCTGACGACGCGGACCATTTCCAAACACTTGTTGGAGTAGCCCCATTCATTGTCATACCAGCTGACGATTTTGATAAAGGTGCCGTCTAGCGCAATACTGGCGTCGGCATCAAAAATCGAGGTGCGTGCGTCGCCCCGGAAATCGGTGGCCACCACTTTGTCTTCGGTATAGCCCAGCACCCCTTTCAAAGCGCCTTCGCTTTGGGCCTTCATTTCGGCGCAAATCTCGGCCATGGTAGCGGCATGGTTGAGTTCGCAAGTCAGGTCCACCACCGACACATCGCTGGTAGGCACGCGAAAAGACATGCCGGTGAGTTTTTTGTTGAGCTCTGGAATCACCACGCCGACCGCCTTGGCCGCGCCGGTGCTGGAGGGGATGATGTTTTCCAAAATACCGCGTCCGCCGCGCCAGTCCTTGTTGCTCGGGCCATCGACGGTTTTTTGTGTTGCGGTGGAAGCATGTACGGTCGTCATCAGGCCGCGCTTGATGCCCCATTTGTCATGCAGCACCTTGGCCACCGGGGCCAGGCAGTTGGTGGTGCAAGAGGCGTTGGACACAATGCTTTGCCCGGCGTAGCTCGCGTGGTTGACGCCATACACAAACATGGGCGTGTCGTCTTTGCTGGGTGCCGACAAAATGACTTTTTTCGCACCGGCTGCCAGGTGTTTTTCGCCGGTGGGCTTGTCCAGAAACAGGCCGGTGGCTTCAATCACCACATCAGCGCCGACCGCGTCCCACTTCAGGTTGGCCGGGTCGCGCTCTTGCGTCAGGCGTATGGTTTTGCCGTTGACGATCAGCGCGCCGTCTTTGACCGATACTTCACCGGCAAAGCGGCCATGCACGCTGTCGTAACGCAGCATATAGGCCAGGTAATCAGGCTCGAGTAAATCATTGATGCCCACAATCTCGATGTCTGAAAAGTTTTGTACCGCAGCGCGAAACACCATACGGCCGATGCGGCCAAATCCGTTAATCCCTACCTTGATAGCCATTTATTTTCTCCAAAAAGTAAAAAATTTTGCAAACTCAGCGCTTGCGCTGCAAAGCCGATTGCACCGTATCTGCCACGTTCTCCGGCGTGAAACCGAAGTGTTGGAACAGTGCCGGCGCGGGCGCCGACTCGCCGTAGGTGTCGATGCCCACCACCGCAGCACAGCCGTATTTCCACCAGCCGCCGCTCGAACCCATTTCCACCGCAATGCGCGGCACACCGGCGGGCAGCACGCTGGCTTGGTAGGCATCGCTTTGCAGATCAAAGGTCGTGGTGCTGGGCATGGAGACGACGCGCACCGCAATCTTGCGTGCAGCTAGCAGGGCTTGCGCTTGCAGTGCGAGCTGCACTTCCGAGCCGGTAGCGATGAGTACCGCCTGGGTTTTCTTCTTCATGCCGACTTCGGAAGGCTCGGCCAGCACATAGGCCCCTTTGTTGATGGCGTCCAGGCCGCAGGCAGCAGGAGCGGCAGGGGATTCGGCTTTGGGCGCGTAGCTGATGTTTTGGCGTGACAGCAGCAAGGCGGTGGGCTTGTTGCGGTTTTGCAGGGCCACGGTCCAGGCCACGGCGGTCTCGGCGGTATCGGCTGGGCGCCACACGTCCAGG
>CAMCJY010000101.1 GCA_945875225.1 Comamonas sp. lk
CAGCACTGGCGACATAAGGGCTTCAAAACGGTGGCCTTGGGTACTGTTACCGGCCTGCAGGCCCAGCGCATGCACCGGCACCACGGCGCTGCCATGCAAAGCCAGCAAGCCATGCGCCGGGCGCACAAAAGTCACGGTGCTCCAGCCGGGTAAGTCGCAATCGCGCTCTAGCTGGTAACTCATCACTTTGGGGATCGGCAGCTTGGCAATCGCATCGGACAAGGCTTTTTGTAAACCCTCGGCCAGGCTGGCGCCGCGCACGGTGCTGTCAAAGTACAAAGCCTCGGCTTTGCCGTCCATGCGCTTTTGCAAACCGGCAACAGCCTCTTGTCCCGCTCCCAGGGCCTGCAGCTTTTTTAGCAAGGCCTGTGTAGCTTGGCTGCTGGCATCTAAGCCCACGGCCACGGGCATCAGTTTTTGCGACACCGCTTTGTCAGCCGCTTGCGCGGCGACGCCAGCCACATGCACCGCCAATCGGCGCGGCGAGGCGTAATCCGTGACCGCCGCATCCGCAGCCGCCAGCCCTTGCGCTTTCAGGCTGTCCGCCAGCACGGTGGCAAAGGCTAGGCCCAGCTTTTTCAAAGCCTTGGGCGGCAGTTCTTCTACAAAGAGTTCGACCAGCAGGTTTTCAGTGGCCATGCTCATGCTGCCTTCTTTGCCATTTGCGCAATCCATTGCGGCGGGGCCATGGGAAAGCCCAGGCGCTCGCGGCTCTCGTAATAGCACTGCGCCACGCCGCGCGCCAGGTTGCGGATGCGGCCCATGTAAGCAGCCCGCTCGGTCACGCTAATGGCGCCACGTGCGTCCAGCAAATTAAAGGTGTGCGCAGCTTTGAGCACTTGCTCGTAGGCCGGCAAGGCCAGGGGCACATCGATCAAATGCTTGGCTTGCTTTTCATGCGCAGAAAACGCGGCAAATAGAAAGTCGGTGTCGCTGTGTTCAAAGTTGTAAGTGGACTGCTCCACTTCGTTTTGCTTGTACACATCGCCATACGTCATATCGGCGGTCCATTGCAAGTTATAGACGTTATCCACACCTTGCAGGTACATGGCCAGGCGCTCCAGGCCGTAGGTAATTTCGCCGGTCACCGGTTTGCAATCGATGCCGCCTACTTGCTGGAAATAGGTGAACTGCGTCACCTCCATGCCATTGAGCCAGACTTCCCAGCCCAGGCCCCAGGCGCCCAGGGTGGGGTTTTCCCAATCGTCTTCGACAAAGCGGATGTCGTTTTGTTTCAGGTCAAAGCCCAAGGCTTTGAGCGATCCCAGGTACAAGTCCAAAATATTGGCCGGGGCTGGTTTCATGACCACCTGGTACTGGTAGTAATGCTGCAAGCGGTTGGGGTTTTCGCCGTAGCGCCCATCTTTAGGGCGACGGCTGGGCTGCACATAGGCGGCCTTCCAGGGCTCGGGGCCGATGGCGCGCAAAAACGTAGCGGTGTGCGAGGTGCCGGCGCCCACTTCCATGTCGTAAGGCTGCAAGAGGGCGCAGCCTTGCTGGTCCCAATAGGACTGCAGGGTCAGAATAATTTGCTGGAATGTCAACATGAAGTGGCTGGGGCGCGGCAGTCGCGCCGTCGGTTGGGCTGCTTACAAGGTCTTGTAGCGTACGCCTCCAATTTTACGGGCCAATGCTGCATGCGCGGTCGCGCTCAGGTTTGACGCTTCAGGCCTTGCGTCGGCGTGCCATGGCCGCCCATGCCAAGGCGCTCAAGCCTGTCAGCCACAGCGGCCACAAGCCCCAACGCGCGGCCCAGCGGGCAAAGGGCGTTAGCCCCGAGCGGCCTTGCACTTGCCCTTGCAAAACACCTGCGGGGCCATAGGGCAATTGCGCTTGCACCACGCCGGTGTGCGCAATGATGGCGGTGGCGCCGGTATTGGTAGCGCGCAGCACCGGCAATCCAAATTCCAAAGCCCGCATACGCGCGATGCTCAGGTGTTGGTCGATAGCCAGACCGTCACCAAACCAGGCCAGATTGCTGACATTGACCAACGCCGTCGGTGCACTGGCAGGATCGGTAAAACGCGTAGCCAGCTCTTCGCCAAACAAGTCTTCATAGCAAATATGCACCGCCAGCCTTTGCCCGGGCATTGCAAACGAAGCCTGACCCAATGGGCCGCGGTTGAAATCGCCCAAGGGGATGTGCATCAAGTTGGTAAACCAGCGAAACAGGGGCGGGATGAATTCGCCAAAGGGGACCAGGTGGTGCTTGTCGTAGCGCTGGATTTGCGCTTGGCCTGGCATCAGGCCGATAACCGAGTTGGAGTAGCCCTGCTGGCTATCGCCTAGTGGAATACCAAGGATGGCGGCATGGCCGCGTCCGCGCAAGCCGCTGCTCAAACGCTCCCAATAGCCTTCGGGCAAGTCCTGGGGCAACAAGGGGACAGCGGTTTCAGGTGCGACCACCAGATCACTGTTGGCGCCCAGCAACTGCGCTTCGTACCACTTAAGCGCCTGGGGCACGCCACTGGATGGTTCAAACTTTTCGTTCTGCGCGATGCCGCCTTGCAAAAGCGTGACGCTAAAGCTGCCCGCATCCTGCGTCCACTGGTTCCAAGCCGCCGGAATCAGCAGGGGCGCGATCAGCAGCGCCAATGCCGCCAGCAAAGCTGCCGCGCCCGACGGGAGCACCCCACCAGGCACGCGCCGACCCATAGCGCGCATCAGCGCCTGCGCCAAAGCCATGCCGATAAACGCTGCCACCGCGCCCATGCCGTAGGAGCCCAGCCAGGGCGCAAAGAGCGCCAGGGGGCCATCGACATGCGCATAACCACCCGCGCCCCAGCCAAAGCCGGTAAGCCAGGTGCCGCGCGCCAGCTCGGCCATCATCCACAGCAAGCCGAACAGGAGCGCGCCGGAAAGAGCGCCACGCTGCGCCAGTCGCCACCAAAGAGCTCCGGCAAACGCAAAATATAGGGCCAGCGCGACTGCGAGCAGCCACTCGGCCAGCGCAGCCAGCGGCGCGGGCATGCCGCCATAGGTGTGCATAGCGGTAAACAGCCAGCCGAAAGTACAGCCTAAATACACGGTAGTGAACACCCAGGCGCGCAGAGCGGCTTGCCCTGCCGAGCTGGCACCCAAAAGAGCGCCGGCCAATAAGGCCATGGACAGCAATTGCAGCGGCCATTGCGGCTGGCCATAGTCCAGCACAAAGTGCAAAGGCCAGGCCACACCGGCTGCGTGCAGCATGCCCGCCAGCAAGGGCATAGCTAGCTGCACAGGCAGGCGCATCACGGCTTGGCGTGCGCAATCAGAGGTGACACCTTGAACCAGCGCACCGCGCCGCCGCGCGTATGCAGCACCACAAACTGCAAGCCCAGCATGGTGTGGCGCTCACCGCGCTGGGGCACATGGCCCATTTCATGGGCCACCAGGCCGCCTATGGTGTCAAAGTCGTCGGCGTCTTCGCGCGCGAGTAAGTCCACGCCAAAGGCGCTGCTCACACGCTCCAGTGTGGCGTCGCCGTTGACCCTAAAGGAGCGGTCGGGCAGCGCGAACACATCGCCCTCGTCGTCGTCGATATCGAATTCGTCCTCGATCTCGCCGACGATTTGCTCCAGCACGTCCTCGATAGTGATCAGGCCCGCCACACGGCCGAACTCGTCGATCACGATGGCCAGATGGTTGCGGTTGCCTTTGAAGTCGCGCAACAAGTCGTTCAGACCCTTGGTCTCGGGCACAAACACCGCCGGGCGCAAGAGCGCACGGATATTGAGCTCGGGCGCGCGCTGGAGTTTGAGCAAGTCTTTGGCCATCAGGGTGCCGATGATGTTTTCGCGCTCACCCTCAAACACCGGAAAGCGCGAGTGCGCGGTGTCGATCACGGTGTGCAGTAATTCGTCCATGGGCGACTGGATGTCCAGCAAGTCCATGCGCGTGGCCGCCACCATCACGTCGCCAGCCGTCATGTCGGCCATGCGGATCACGCCTTCGAGCATGGCGCGGGACTGGGCGCCTATGATTTTGTTGTCCTCGGCCTCGGCCAAGGTCTCCATCAGCTCCTCAGCCGAGTCCGGGCCGGGGTGCAGGAACTCTGCCAAGCGTTGCAGAAAAGTTCGCTTGTCTTCTTTGTCGTGGGATGGCGCGGGGTGGGGGTCGGACACTGGCGTGGGGCAAAGCTGCCGTTTTTGCGAAGCCTCAAGGATAGCCCATTGCCAAGGCAGCGGGATACGGCAACTGACCCAGACAAACCCTAGGAACCGGAGCTGCCGCTGGCATCCCGAATCGCCTGCCGCGTTTCCTGGATGCCGGCCAACAAGGCCCAGAAATGGCGGGCCTGTGATTTGAACTGGTAATCGGTGTCGGCTAGCTGCGCATCCACCGCCTCGTGCCAATGTGACTGCAAGGTGGGCGAAGGCAATGTCAGGTAGGCCTCCGACTCCGAACCCAGGCGCTCCACCTTCGCGCCTGCGCGCTGCGCAATATGCAGCATGGCGGTGTTTTCGCTCAGGGCGTGGATGAACATCAGGGAAATATGGTCGTTACGCGCATGCAGCACCGCCCGCTCGAACAGCTCGGTACCAAAACCGCGCCCGCGCCAAGCCGGCAGCACGGACACGCCAAACTCAGCACAGCTCGCCGCTTGCGGGTCGTGGATGTAGGCCAAATGCGCCATGGCAATCAGGCAGAGCTTGCGGTTGTAAATGCCGAACACGCGGTCACGCCCAAAGTCCAGGGTGGCGACATAGTGCTCAATTTGCGCGTCCTGCGCCGCATAGCCAAAGCGCAGGTAGCGGTCCGGCCCGCTAAGCGCTAACAAGTGGGTCAGCACATCTGGGCGATCTCGGACGTGCAACTCACGCACCGGAACAAAACCGTCATGCCCCTGAGAACTAGACCTGGCGCTGAACGCCAACAGCGCAAACTGCCACGGCACAAGCAGTTTGGCGAGAAACCAGTAAAACCCGGAAGTGATGGCGTGCATGACTTGAACTATAAGGGTTTTCCCTAGGCTATGCCAGTTTTGCGATAAATAGCGTGCATTTATCGCCGCTAAATACACACTTGTGTACATTTATCATTTCCATTTTTAGGCTATTGAATTAGCATACACACAATGTACATCCATTAGGGGCTAGCAATGCAAGCAACCAAAGCTTTCAAAAACGGGAATTCGCAAGCCATCCGCATCCCAGCCGCGCTGGCCTATGCGCGCACAGATATCGACCTGGAAATCGAGCGGCTTGGCGATGAAATACGCATCCGCCCGGCGCGCCGCTCTCTGTCGGGCGTGTTGTCCAAGTTTGCGGCTTTCTCACCCGACTTTATGCAAGAAGGCCGCGAACACCAGGAACAAGCGGAAAGAGAGGCGCTTTGATGGCGCTGTACATGCTCGATACCAATATGTGTATCTATCTCATGAAGAATCAGCCGCCTGAGGTGGCTGAACGCTTTGCACAGTGCCAGGTCGGGGATGTGCTGATGTCGGCCATTACCCACGCGGAGTTGGAATACGGTGTCGCCGCAGCGGCAGACCCCGTGCGGGAGCGTATAAATCTCTCCAGTTTGGTACAGGACATTGTGGTGGCACCCTTTGACAGCGCCGCCGCCCAGGCCTATGGCCCGATCCGCCTGGCAACCCGGGAGTCCAAAAAAGACCACCTCGACAAACTGATAGCCGCGCACGCGGTTTCGCTAGGCGCCATTGTGGTGACCAACAACACGAGCGACTTTGGCAAATATCCTGGCTTAGAGGTGGAAAATTGGCTCAGGGTCAAGAGCCAAGACGCAGCGCATTAAACGCAATCGATCGATCGTTTGAATCACGATCTACAAAAGCCGATCTTTTGGAACGTAAAGAAGCAAGGGAACCCTCCAAAGCGGGATTTAGTACCACTTTGGTTGATTGTTAGATAAGATATCGGAATTCCTACTTTTTTACCCTGGGGTTCTCCGCTATGGCTGAAATCAGAATGCGACCCAAGCACCAGCTCACACTGCCGGCCAACATCGTGCGGCAAGCAAATCTTGCGACAGACGATAGGCTGGACGTGAGCTATAGCAACGGAGTCATTGTGCTGACCCCTAAACCGGCATCCGTAAGCGGCCACCCCTTCGATCTGATGGCCTATGCCGGCATCGCTAAGGACATGTGGGGCGATACGGCGGATGAGGTAAATCAATATATTCGCGACCTGCGCGCCTGATGCCTACGTTCGAGCAAGCGTTGGAGCGCATGGAGAGTAAACGTGTGTATATCGACACGAATATTCTGATTTACTTCTTCAACAAAGAGCAAAAATATTTCTCTCTGGTTTCACAGTTTCTTCAGCTCTGCGCCAGTCGCAAAATTTTGGGTGTTGCCAGCGAATTGGTGGTGGCTGAAATCCTGGTGCAGCCCTACCGCGAAAGAAACTTGGACGCCGTTGCGCAAATCAAGGCATTTTTTGCACAAAAAGACTTTCTGCATGTCAGCGCGCACCCACCCGGATTTATCGGCGAGTCGGCGATTTTGGCGGGTGAGCGTGGCATGAAACTCATAGATGCGATGCACTTGCACACCGCCCTATCCAATCGCTGTGATTTTTTCATCACACACGATGGCAATTTCAAATCCACCAACGCGATGGAAGTTATTCAGATCCGGGAGTTTGTGGGTGATAGCTCAGGGGCGCATTCACCATCTCAGGCCGGCAAAAACCCCTCAATCGACAAATAGCGCTCGCCGGTATCGTAGTTAAAGCCCAGCACTTTCGCGCCTGTTGGCAGTTCGGGTAGCTTTTGGGCAATCGCGGCCAGGGTGGCGCCGCTGCTGATACCGACCAGAATGCCTTCTTGCGCGGCGCTGCGGCGGGCCATTTCACGGGACGCTTCGGCTTCGACCTGGATCACGCCATCGAGCAAATCGGTGTGCAGGTTTTTCGGGATAAAGCCTGCGCCAATGCCTTGGATTGGGTGTGGCGAGGGCGCGCCGCCGGAGATGACCGGGCTTTGCGTAGGCTCTACCGCAAACACCTTCAGTCCTGGCCACTTGGCGTGGAGCACCTGCGCCACGCCGGTGATATGGCCGCCGGTGCCCACGCCGGTGATGATGGCGTCCAGCCCCTCGGGGAAATCGGCCAGAATTTCCAGCGCGGTGGTGCGGATATGGACTTCCACATTGGCCGGGTTTTCAAACTGCTGCGGCAT
>CAMCJY010000102.1 GCA_945875225.1 Comamonas sp. lk
GCGGCCGGGCACGGTCAGTACTTTGACAAAACCGGGCGGTACTGCGCCAAGCGCTGTGTCACAGATCGCACGGTCTAGCCCGGCCAGTTCAAAACGGGTGACTTCATAAGCCAGGGCGCGTTCCTGCGCCTGCTGTTCATTGAGGCCCACGCGCGCCACTTGCGGCGCCACATACACCGCCGTGGGCAGCACGCTGTAGTCCGGACGCAGCGCGCCCCAACCCTCGAGCAAGGCATTGACGGCTGCATACCAAGCCTGGTGTGCAGCGGCGTGGGTAAATTGGTAAGGGCCCACCACATCACCAGCTGCGTAAATCGACGGAATCAGGGTTTGCAAATAGGCATCGGTGTGCAACTGCGTATCGCTGGCAATGCCCAAGTCCTCCAGGCCGAAACCGCTCAAATTTGGCTTACGCCCTATCGCGCAGATCAGCAAATCGTAGGGCAGGGCAAACTCGTCCTGCGGCGCTGCTGGCGCATCAGAAGTTGCGAAGGTTGCGCCCTGAGGCCTGGTGTGCTGGCGCAGCACCAGCAGTTTGTCGGCACCGGCATGCGCCGGCAAAGTCTCGCAGCGAAGCACTTGGTGCGCGGTGAACACGCGCACGCCATCAGCGTGCAAAGCCGTCTGCACCAAGTCGCTGACATCGGCGTCCTCGCGCGTCAACAAGGCGGGTGCTGCTTCGACCAGGCTGACTTGCGCACCCAGACGCGCAAAAGCTTGCGCCAGTTCGCAACCCACCGGCCCGCCGCCTACGATGGCGATACGCCGGGGCAGCGCGCTAGCTTGCTCCAAAGCCTGCCACAAGGTATCGCTGGTCACATAGCCGCTGTCCTGCAAGCCCGCAATTTCGGGCACCAGCGGCTGCGATCCGGTGGCCACAATGATGCTGCGTGCGCTGATGCGCTCGGGCGCCTGACCGCTACGGCGCAGCTCCACGGTCCAGGGATCGACGATGGTGGCATAGGCCTGCACCACATCCACCCCCATGGCGCGGTAGCGCTCGGGGCTGTCGTGCGGCGCAATCGCGGCAATGATGCTGCGCACCCGTTGCATGACCACGGCGAAGTCCACCTGCACCGGCCCGGTTTGTACACCAAAACCCTGGGCTTGACGCGCTTGCTGCGCGATGCGAGCGCTTTGAATTAAGGCTTTGCTGGGCACGCAGCCGCGGTTGAGGCAGTCGCCACCCATCTCGCCCGCTTCCACTAAGGCCACGCGCGCCTGCGCATGCGCAGCCACATAAGCAGAGACCAAGCCACCGGCACCGGCGCCGATGACGATCAGGTTGTAATCAAAGCGTACCGGGCGTCTCCAGCGTGCGCCCACAGCACGGCGACGCAGCCAAGCGAGCGTGCGGCGCGTGAGCCACGGTGTGCAGGCCAAAGCCAGCGCTAAAGTAATCAAAACGGCGACCACTTGGGGTTGCAATACGTCGGACACTGATTCCAAGGCGGCCAAATGGCTGGCCGCCTGTAGATAAATGATGGTGGTCGGCAACATGCCTAATTGGGTGAACACATAAAAGCGCCCTACCGGCATGCGCGTCAGGCCCATGAGCACATTGATCGCGCCATAGGGCACTAGCGGAATCAGGCGCATACTGAGTAAATAGAAAACGCCTTCGCGTTCCAAGCCCCGTGTCATGTGGGCCAAACGCCGAGTCATGCCCGGGCCCATGTAAGCGGGTAAGGTGTCGGCCAGCACATGGCGCACCACCAGCAAGGTCAGCGTCGCGCCCAGACTGGAGGCAAAAGACACGAGCAGCAGAGCCCAGCCAAAACCCAGCACCGCGCCACCGGCCAAAGTAAAGACCACAATGCCGGGCACGGCGGCACTGGCCACCAATAGGTAGAACAAAAAATACGCGCCGCGCACCGTCCAGGGCGCTTGCGCGTACCAGGCTTGCAAGTGCTGGTAGTGCGCTTGCAAGTTCGCCAGGCTAAACCACTCAGCGCCTTGCAAGACGCCAAGCAAGGCCAGCGCCAGCAAGGCCCACAGGCCCAAGCGCCAGAGCATCTGCGCGCTAAACACCGGCGTCCTGCCGCAGGCTTTCGGGCAGCTTGGGTGGGTGCGGGGGCTGTTGCTGGCCTGCCGGCGCATCGGCCAGCAAACGGACACCGGCGGCGATGCGGCCTAGCCAAGTCACAAAGCACAAAGCCGCAAAGCCGTACGCCAGCGGCGCGAAATAAGCGGGCCAAAGACACATGGCGCACAAGACAGCCAGGGTTTCGGTCGCTTCGGTCAAGCCGCCCAAAAAGTAAAAAGATTTTTCAGGGCACTGTGGGTTGTGCAGGCCGCGCTGCGCTGCCAGTGCGGCAAAGGCCAGAAAGCTGCTACCGGTACCTACAAAAGCAGTGAGCAAGACGGCTGCTGCCAATGCGTTGCGCATCGGGTCCGCCAAGGCAAAGGCCAGCACCAACAGGGCATAAAACACAAAGTCCAGCGCGATGTCTAAAAAGCCCCCTAGCGCCGTGCTGCTTTCGCTGGCGCGGGCGACTGCGCCATCGAGTGCATCGCACAAACGCGAGCACAGCAGTAGCGCCAAGCCTGCCATCCAGGCCTGCGACGCCACGCAAGCGGCGGCGAGCACGCCCAGAGCAAAACCAGCCCAGGTGATGTGGTTGGGCGAAACACCCCAGCGCAGCAGCGGACGTGCCAGCGCTTGCACAGCCGGGCGTATCAGGCGGGTGGTAAAGCGGTCCAACATAGGGGCATTGTCGGTGCAAGTGATGACATCTTGCACCGCCCTCAGGGCGCAGCCAGGTAAGTGACACGCTGCGCATCGGCGATATCTGCCGGGTCGTGCGTGACCACGATGGCAGCCATGCCGCGCCGGGCCACTGCACCAAATACCAGCGCGCGCATACGCTGGCGCAGCGCGACATCCAACTTTGCAAAAGGCTCATCAAGCATCAAGGCCTGTGCTTGCGACAGCAAGGCGCGCGCCAAAGCAGCGCGCGCGCGCTGACCACCCGACAGCGTGGCGGGGTCGGCATGCGCAAAACCCCGCAACTCCACCTCCTCCAAGGCTTGCGCCACCTGCGCCTCGCGCGCCGCGAGCGGCCCGGCGGCGACCGCAAACAACAGGTTTTCCCGCAGCGTCATATGGGCAAACAATAAATCGTCTTGGTAGAGCAATGCAATGCGCCGCGCGCGCGTGGGCAAGCTGTCCACACGCCGACCCATGACATGCAGCGTGCCGTGAAATTGCATGGCCGGCGCCAGCGTGCCACAGACTGCCGCCAGCAGGCTGGACTTGCCCGAACCGCTGGCCCCCATGATGGTGTGTACCGCACCGGCCGGCAGCGCAATGGCCAGGTCTTGCAGCAGCACACCGCTGGGGCTACACAGGCTGTGCACCTGCAGATGTAGTGCCAAGGGGGGGTCAGTGCAAGAGGACATAAACCGCTGCATCCTAAGCCAGCCCGCGCGCAGCAAGGGGCGGCGCAAAACGCCGCTTGCGGCCCAGCCAGAGCGCCAGCCCAAACAGGCCTGCAGGCAAAAGCCATTGCAACAGCGCAAAGGCGGCCAGCAGCGAGCGTTGACCGCCAGAGGACAAGGCCAGCGCTTCGGTCGTCACCGTAGCAAAGCGCCCGCCGCCGACAAACAAAGTAACTAAGAACTGCGCCACGCTGACGGCAAAGCCCACCGCAAAAGCCGCCGCCAAAGCCGCGCGCAACAAGGGCCACTGCACGTGCCACAAATAGGCCCAGTGCGAACGGCCCAGACTGGCCGCCAAATGCGCGCCGCGCCGATCCAGCGCGGCATACGGGCCTTGCAAGCTGAGCAGCACGTAGGGCCAGACGCTCGCACTATGCGCCAGCCACAAGCCCCAGCCCGTGGCATCCCAGCCCAGCGCAATGCACAAGCGCTGCAAGCCCAGCGCCCATAGCAAGGTGGGCATAGCCAAAAGCAGGTAAGACGTCCCGAACAATGCGGCATGCCAGCGCGCGGGCAGGCATTCCAGGCAAGCCATTGCCAGCACCAAAGCCATGCCTGCACTGCCCAAGCCCAGCCACAAGGTCGTGCCCAGCACCTCAACACTGCCTAGCACTTGCTGCCAGGCTTGCAGCGTCCAGGACTGCGGCCACAAGGCAGGAAATGCCCATACCCCAGCCACACTGCTCCAAAGGAGTACGACGCCAAGCAGTAGATAAACGGCGGGCAGGGCACGCATCAAACCCCGCCCGGTGGCAGCCCCGCAGGCCCCGCTGTGCGCAAAGCATTGGCTTGCAGCCTGGCCCATGCGTTGGCACAGATGGGACTTGCTGCTATGGCTGTGCAAGGTATCTGTCAAGCGCTGTGGCCCGCGCGTCCAGCGCGCTGGAGCCCGCCAGCGCAAGTCCAGGCGGTACCCCATCACTGCAAGACCAGCCACCAGCGCGGTGCAAAGCAAAAGGCAGAGCACGGCGGCCAGGCCTAGAGCGCGGGTGCTGGGGTCGGCGTCCTGCAGCCACTGCCAGGCCAGCACCGCCAGGGTGGGCGGTGCCGTAGGCCCAATGATCCAGGCCACATCCACCACCGACAGGCTATAGGCCCAGACTGCCAGCAGGGGCCCGGCCATACATGGCAGCAACTGTGGCCACACCACGCGCCACCAGGCCGATGGCAGGCTGTAGCCCAAAGTGGCCGCGACACGCAGTTGCGCTTGCCAGGCCTGCGCCACATCGGGTCGCTGCATATGCGCCAGTGCGCCCCACAACAAAAACGGAATTTCTTTGCACACCAACACCAGTACCAAACCCAGGGCCCAAGGGTCTTGCGTGCTTTGCCAAGGCGGTGGCGCATCGAGCGTCCAGGGCGCGGTGTCGGTCCAAGGCCGCAGCAGTGCGAACATAAGCCGCACCAGCCAACCCGAAGGGGCTAGCAAGAGCACACAGCCCAGCGCGAAGGCCACATGCGGCAAGGCCAGCATGGCAGGCAAAAACGCGGCAGGCTGGCGTTGTGCGCGCAGGCCCAACCCCGTGGACAGGATGCAGGCGCTTGCAGCCAGCGCCAGCAGGGTCGCCGCCACGCCACTGCACAGCGATAAGACCAAAGCCTGCGCAAACTGCGGCTGCTGCAGCAATTGCGCGCAGGCCGTTGCCAAAGAAGTGTGCGTTGAAAAAAAGTCCACAAATACCTGTCGGTGCGAAAACAGCGATTGTCCGACCAAGCGCTGTTAGGGCGACACGCGGCGGTTACCATAGCCGCCATGTTCAGTTACCGACATGCTTTTCACGCGGGCAACCATGCCGACGTACTCAAACACATGGTTTTGCTGGCGCTGCTCAAGCACATGACGCTCAAAGAAACCCCGTTTACTGTGCTGGACACGCATGCCGGCGCCGGTTTGTACCGGCTGGACGGCGACTACGCACAAACCAGTGCCGAGGCCAGCCAGGGGTTTTTGAAACTGGCCCAGACCAGCCCAGCGCAGCCCTGGGCCCCGCTGGTGCAAGACTATCTGGACATGGTGGCCGGATTTAATGCGCCGGGCCAGTGGAAGGTCTATCCGGGCTCACCCTTTATCTGCCAGCAGCCGCTGCGCGGGCGCGACAAACTCAAGCTGTTTGAACTGCACCCCACCGACAGCAAAACCTTGACCGCCAATATCGCGCAACTGGAGGCCGGGCGGCAAGTGGCGATCGCGCGGGAGGACGGTTTTGAAGCGGTGAAAAAATTCCTGCCGCCGCCTTCGCGCCGTGCGCTGCTGTTGTGCGATCCGAGTTACGAAATCAAAAGTGACTACGGCCGCACAGCAGCCATGGTGGCCGATGCCTCGGCGCGCTTTGCTACCGGCAATTACATGGTCTGGTACCCCATCATCCCGCGCCCGGAGGCGCACGACCTGCCGCGCAAACTGCGCACTCTGGCTAACAAAGCAGGCAAGAGCTGGCTGGACATCACACTGACTGTCAAATCCAGCAAACTATTGCAAGACGATGCCGGCGAAACCGTGCGCCCAGGCCTGCCCGCGAGCGGCGTTTTTCTGATCAATCCGCCCTTCACCCTCAAGGCGCAACTGGCGCTGGCGCTGCCGCAACTGGTGCAGACGCTCAAGCAGGACACGCATGCGCGGCACACGCTGGAGTCGGGGGGCTGAAAAAGCGCGCCGTACCAGCGAAGACACGACGGCAACAGGTTCGTTGTAGCGGGCGCCGTTAATGTGCAGGGCGTGGCCCGACGGATCCGTTGAGGCGGGGTGGACGCTGGGCCTCCGTGGTTTAAACGGTAGCCCCGCCTACAATGGTTGCAGCCACCGGCGCAGGGCCGGTTGTCCTCTTGGAGCCGCAGCATTCATGACACAAGCGTCCGCAGCGCGGGTTGAAAAAACGGATTGGTGGCGCGGCGGCATCATCTACCAAATATACCCACGTTCCTTCCAGGACAGCAACGGCGACGGGGTAGGCGATCTGCCCGGCATCACGCAACGCTTAGCCCATGTTGCAGCCCTAGGCGCAGACGCGGTGTGGCTTTCGCCGGTGTTCAAAAGCCCGATGAAAGACTTCGGCTATGACGTCAGCGACTACCGCGACATCGACCCGCTGTTCGGCACACTGGGCGACTTTCGCGATCTGGTGGGCCACGCCCACAAGTTGGGGCTCAAGGTGATGATCGATCAGGTGCTTTCGCACACATCGGATCAACACCCCTGGTTTGTTGAAAGCCGTGCCAGCCACGACAACTCCCGCGCAGACTGGTATGTGTGGGCGGACGCACGCGACGACGGCACGCCGCCCAACAACTGGCTCTCCATCTTTGGCGGCAGCGCTTGGCAGTGGGACACCCGACGCTTGCAGTACTACCTGCACAACTTTCTGGTCTCGCAACCCGACCTCAATTTCCACAACCCGCAGGTGCGCGCAGCCATCCTCGACGACGTGCGCTTCTGGCTCGAACTCGGGGTGGACGGCTATCGCCTTGACACCGCGAATTTTTACTTTCACGACCAGGCGCTGCGCAACAACCCGGGGCGCGGCCAGCCCGACCCCAACGACGCCTCGGTCGACCCAGTCAACCCCTACAGCCGCCAGCACCATGTGTACGACAAAAGCCGGCCCGAGAACCTCGGGTTTTTGAAGGAACTGCGCGCCCTGCTGGACCGCTACCCC
>CAMCJY010000103.1 GCA_945875225.1 Comamonas sp. lk
GCAAACATTTCCATGACCGCGTCGCCTTCGTTCAGGCGCAAGAGTCCGTGGTCCACGAAGACGCAGGTGAGCTGGTCGCCGATTGCTCGGTGAATCAGCGCGGCGGCCACCGAGGAATCGACGCCACCCGATAGACCCAAAATGACCTCTTCCGAACCCACTTGCGCGCGGATTTTGGCGACCGCTTCCGAGATGTAGTCCCCCATGATCCAGTCAGCCTTGGTGCCGCAGATGTCGAGTACAAAGCGCTCCAGACTGGCCGCGCCGCGCTTGGTGTGAGTCACTTCCGGGTGAAACTGCACACCGTAAAAGCGGCGCACTTCGTCTGCCATGCCGGCAATCGGGCAGCTATCGGTGCTGGCCATCAGCTTGAATCCATGCGGCAGTTCGGTCACTTTGTCGCCGTGGCTCATCCACACCTGCAGCATGCCGTGGCCCATCGGGGTGGCGTAGTCCTGTAGGCCATCGAGCAAAGCGGTATGCCCATGGGCGCGCATATCTGCATGGCCGAATTCGCGCAGTGTGCCACTTTGCACTCGCCCGCCCAATTGCTGTGCCATGGTTTGCATGCCGTAGCAAATACCCAGCACGGGAATGCCCAGTTCAAACACGGCTTGGGGCGCTTTGTCCGTATCGTCCTCGTAGGCGCTGGCGTGGCTACCTGAAAGGATGATGCCTTTTAGATTGCCATCGCTGGCATAAGCGCGCAACCAATCCTCGCTGACGTCACAGGGATGCACTTCGCAAAACACATGCGCTTCGCGCACGCGCCGTGCGATTAATTGGGTAACTTGCGAACCGAAGTCCAGTATCAGTATTTTTTGATGCGACATCAGGGCAACAGCGGTTTTCAATCCGCTCGGTAATTAGGTGCTTCTTTGGTGATCTGCACATCGTGCACATGGCTTTCGCGGATACCGGCAGCGGTAATTTCCACGAACTCGGCCTTGGTTTGCATGTCGGCAATCGTGGAGCATCCGCAGTAGCCCATGCTGGCCCGCAGCCCGCCCGACATTTGAAACACGATGGAGACCATGGAGCCTTTGTAGGGCACACGGCCTTCGATGCCTTCGGGTACCAGTTTGTCCGCGTTGGGGTTGCCAGTGCTGGACTCTTGGAAATAGCGGTCGGCGCTGCCTTGCTGCATCGCGCCAATGCTGCCCATGCCGCGGTAGCTTTTGTAGCTGCGGCCTTGGTAGAGCACGATTTCGCCCGGCGCCTCTTCGGTGCCGGCAAACATGCCGCCCATCATCACCGAGCTGGCGCCTGCCGCTATGGCTTTGGCAATATCGCCGCTGTAGCGCACACCGCCGTCGCCGATCAAGGGCACGCCAGTGCCGCGCAAAGCAGTTGCCACATTATCAATAGCCATGATTTGGGGCACGCCCACGCCAGCCACAATGCGCGTCGTGCAAATTGAGCCTGGGCCGATACCGACCTTCACGGCGTCTGCGCCCGCCTCCACCAGCGCTAGCGCCGCCGCGCCTGTGGCTATATTGCCGCCCACCACATCGACGTGGGGGTAGTTTTGTTTGACCCAGCGCACCCGTTCGATCACACCCTTGCTATGCCCATGGGCGGTATCGACCACGATGGCATCCACCCCGGCGCGAACCAGGGCTTCCACGCGCTCTTCTGTGCCCTCGCCCACACCTACCGCCGCCGCCACGCGCAATTTGCCAAGGGCATCGCGCGCGGCATTGGGAAAGCTAGTTTGCTTGGTAATGTCTTTGACGGTAATGAGGCCCTTGAGTTCAAAGGCTTCGTTCACTACCAGCAAGCGCTCCAGGCGGTGCTTGTTGAGCAGCGCCTTGGCTTCTTCCAACGTGGTGCCGTCCGGCACGGTAATAAGGCGTTCGCGCGGCGTCATGATGTCGCTGACACGCTGGTCATAACGGGTTTCAAAGCGTAAATCACGGCTCGTGACGATACCGACCACCTTGCCAGCATCGCAGACGGGAAAGCCCGAAACGCCTAATTGGTCAGACAATGCCATGACCTCGCGCACCGTGAAATGCGGGGTAATGACCACCGGATCGCGCAATACGCCAGACTCATAGCGTTTGACTTTGGCCACCTGGGCCGCTTGTTCGGCCACCGTCAGGTTTTTGTGCACCACCCCGATCCCGCCTTCCTGGGCTATGGCAATGGCCAGGCGCGCTTCCGTCACCGTATCCATAGCGGCAGACACCAGGGGCAGGTTCAGGGCGATATTGCGGGAAAACTGGGAGGCGAGAGAGGTGTCCTTGGGCAGGACTTGGGAGTACGCTGGCACCAACAACACATCGTCGAAGGTGAGCGCTTTGCCGAGAAGGCGCATGTCAAAGCTCCAAAAAATCGATTGTACCCGTGGGCTTAGCGCCGCTCGAAGGGTAGCTTCGGTGGCGCGGGCTAGTACCCGGCTTTAGCGCCAGGCCGTTTTTTGGCGAATAGGCCGGCAGCCCTGGCGCCTTGGCGGACAAAACGCTCGCGCCGGGCCACTTTGGGGTCCACCCGCAAGGGCCGGTAAAACTCGACGCGCTCGCCGGTCACCAGTACCTGGTTTTTCGGACATCGAAGGCCCCAAATACCCACCTCCAGCGCTGTTAGCGTTGCGAGCGAGATACCCAGCGCCTGAGCGATAGCGGGCAAGGCCTGCGCCAGCTGGCAGCCCGCGGGCAACTGCACCGATTGGTGGTGCACTAAGCGTGCCTCGGGTGAATAAACCACATCAACCGAAATAGAAGCGGTGGCCGCATGGCCTGCGCGTTGGGCGCCTGGGTCCTCAGGCATCGCCATATTCCTGCTGCGCGCGTTTCACAAAGGCTTCGACCAGCGTTGCGGCAATCTTGTCAAATACAGGCCCGACCAAAGCGCCCAGGGTGGCACTAGAAAAATCATAACGCAGTGAAAGCTCTACTTTGCTGGCCTGCTGCGAACCATCGCCCACTGGCAGGAATAGCCATTGCCCATCCAGATTAGAAAACGGCCCTTTGACCAATTGCATATCTACCTGGCTGGGGGCGGTGTGGGTGTTGCGGGTGGTAAAACTTTGGTGGATGCCACCAAAGGCAATACCAACTTGCGCCGTCATGCCTGCGTCGTCCTGTTGCAAAACCTCGGCACGGTCGCACCAGGGCAGGAACTGCGGGTAGCGCGCCACGTCCGTCACCAGAGCGTACATTTGCGCCGGGCTGTAGCACAGCAGGACTGACTTGTGAACTGTTTTCATAGAATGGGCCTTGCGCGCGGATTGTAGTGAAGGCCTTTGGGCCTGTGACCTGCCTACGCCGCCCCCTTCTCCCGAGCGCCATGGCCAAAAAACCCGATACCTCCGCCCGCATTGCCGACAATAAAAAGGCGGCTTTCGACTATTTTTTCGAAGAGCGATTTGAAGCGGGCCTGGTGCTTGAAGGCTGGGAGGTCAAATCGCTGCGCGAAGGCAAAGTGCAGCTCACCGACGGTTATGTGGTGGTGCGCAACGGCGAAATATTCATCATTGGCCTGCAAATCCACCCGCTCAACACCGCCTCCACCCATATCAGCCCAGACAAGGTGCGCACCCGCAAATTGCTGATGCACAAAGCCGAGATCAAGCGCCTGATCGGTAAAGTGGACCAAAAAGGCTACACCTTGGTACCCATTAATTTGCATTGGAAAGCGGGCAAGATCAAGTGCGATATTGCGCTGGCCAAAGGCAAGGCCGAGCACGATAAACGCGACACCATCAAAGACCGCGAGGGCAAGCGGGAGGTAGAGCGCGCGATGAAGGTGCACCACCGGTAGCCCCAGTGGGCTACACCAAGTCTTTCAGCGGGTGCGAAAAAGCCGGCCACGGGCTTTGGAAAAAGGGTTCCACCATCTGGAGCGTGACATCTTCCACTCGGGCAGGGTTCCACTGGGGGTGCTGATCCTTGTCGATCACCAGTGCACGTATGCCTTCCACGGTGTCGGTGGCAGCGCCACTGCGGCCCAGGTGCATGCTGTGAAAGCAATGGCGCACCATATCGCGTTCCATACGCAAGTCATCGGCCAATGACATGGTACGCGCCCGGCGCACATGCTCCAGTGCCACATGCAGCATGAGCGGTGAACGCTTGCGTAAACCGGCGGCCGTCTCCCCAGCCCACGGGTCCGGATCCGTAGCTAATGACTGAAGGATTTCAGCGACCGTGGCATGCGAAAAATGGCGGTTTATCAGGCCCCAGGCGTGCATATCAGGATACGGCGGACCGGCTTGCGCGGCCACGGTATGGACTTGCAGCCATGGTTCCAAGGCATGGGCTTTGGTCCAATCCAGAGTTTGCAAGCCATCCCAGGCGGCGGTTTGGTGCGCAGCCTCGATATGCCGGTCAGCAAGGTCCAGGGAAATGGCATGGTCGGCATTGATATGCTGCCCGGTCAGCGCCAGCCATTGACCGGCAGCCCCCGGGCAACGGCTCAAAAAATAGCCGCCACCTACATCGGCAAATAGACCGATCAAGGTTTCAGGCATAGCCATCTTGGTGCGCTCGGTAACCAAGCGATGGGTCGCACCTTGGCATAAGCCCATGCCGCCGCCGAACACAATACCGTCCAAAAAAGCAATCAAAGGCTTGCCCAAATGGTGGGTCAGGTAATTGAGCGCATATTCTTCAGTGAAGAAGTCTTCCAATTCCGGCGTGCCTGCCAGCGCAACTTCATGGAAGAAACGGATATCTCCGCCAGCGCAAAAGTTGCCGAAGGCCCCGTTTTTGTCGCTGCCCCGCATGGCGATGGCATGGATCGTCGGATCGTCTTTCCAGCGGCGCAGGGCGCCCGCTATGCCACGCACCATGCCCAGGCTCAGTGCATTCATGGCCTTGGGGCGCGACAGGGTGATCAGGCCGACACCGCCGCGTTCTTCGAACAGCAGAAATTCAGACATCGCCTAGCTCCAAATTCCCCGTCCGACTTAAGCGCCGCGGCTGGCTTTCTTGCGCTCGTGCTCTTTCAAAAAGCGCTTGCGCAGGCGTACGCTTTTGGGCGTGATTTCGACCAGTTCATCATCTTCAATGAACTCCACGCCATACTCCAAATTCAAGTCGATAGGGGGCGTTATTTTGATAGCATCTTCTTTGCCGGAAACCCGAAAGTTCGTCAATTGCTTGGTGCGCGTGGCATTGACTACCAGGTCGTTATCGCGATTGTGGATACCCACAATCATGCCTTCATAGACCGGGTCGTTGGCCCGCACAAACATGCGGCCTCGGTCGTCCAGCTTGCCCAGGGCGTAGGTGAAGATTTCGCCGTCGTCCATCGAGATCAAGACACCGTTTTTACGGCCGCCGATATCGCCTTTATGCGGCTCGTAGCTGTCGAAAATATTAGAGATCAATCCCGAGCCACGGGTCAGGTTCATGAACTCGTTCGTAAAGCCGATAAGGCCGCGCGCTGGAATGCGGTATTCCAAACGCACGCGTCCGCGTCCGTCGGGCTCCATGTTCACCAATTCGCCCCTGCGTTCGCCCAGCGCTTGCATGACGCCGCCTTGGTGCTGCTCTTCGATGTCGGCAGTGACCAACTCGATAGGCTCGTGGCGCTCGCCATCCACATCCCGAAACACCACGCGGGGTTTGGACACTGCCATCTCATAGCCTTCGCGACGCATGTTTTCCAACAGAATGGTCAGGTGCAATTCGCCACGACCGGCCACTTCGAAAATACCTTCTTCGTCGGTTTCTTTAACGCGCAGCGCAACATTGTGTTGCAGTTCTTTTTGTAGCCGGTCCCAGAGTTGGCGACTAGTGACGAATTTGCCTTCGCGCCCTGCCAGTGGCGAGGTGTTGACGCAGAAGTTCATGATCAGCGTGGGCTCATCAATCTTGAGCATAGGCAGCGGCGCCGGACGCAGCGGATCGGTTACCGTAACGCCGATACCGATATCTGTAATGCCGTTGATCAGCACAATTTCGCCAGGTCCGGCTTCAGTTACTTGCACGCGGTCTAAGCCCTGGAAAGTCAGCACTTGGTTTACGCGGCCTTTGACCACCGGCCCGTCTTCACCAGACATCACCAGCACATCTTGACCGGTTTTGAGAGTTCCCGCGCTGATGCGGCCCACACCGATACGACCCACAAAAGTGGAAAAGTCTAGCGCTGAAATTTGCAATTGCAATGCGGCCTCGGGGTCGCCGGCCTGCGGCGGCACATGGCTCAAGATGGTGTTGAACAAGGCAGACATGTCGGGCCCCCACTGCTCGCCGGAAGCGCCCTGCTCCATCGAGGTCCAGCCATTGATGCCCGATGCATAGACCACTGGAAAATCCAGCTGCTCGTCGCTTGCGCCAAGTTTGTCAAACAAATCGAAAGCCGCATTAACCACCATCTGCGGGTTGGAACCGGGCTTATCCACTTTGTTCACCACCACAATCGGTTTGAGCCCAAGGGCAAGCGCCTTCTTGGTCACAAAGCGGGTTTGCGGCATCGGGCCTTCCTGCGCATCGATCAGCAGCACCACGCCATCGACCATGGACAGTGCGCGTTCTACTTCGCCGCCGAAGTCCGCGTGTCCGGGGGTATCGACGATATTGATATGCGTGCCCTCCCAGCTGACGGCGCAGTTCTTGGCCAAGATGGTGATGCCGCGCTCGCGTTCGATGGCGTTGTTGTCCATCACCGTGTCCACCACTTTTTCATGGTCTGCAAAAGTGCCGGACTGACGCAACAACTGGTCCACCATCGTGGTTTTACCGTGGTCAACGTGCGCAATGATCGCGATGTTGCGGATTTGTTTACTGCTCATGGTTATCTTTCTTTCTACAAATTCAAAACACAAAATTCAATTCGGCCAGGCTGCTTGCTCGCGCATTTGCGCAATATCCAGCGTACTGAGCAGGCGGGTGGGAATTAACTCGCCCGCCTTCACGTGCCCGATGCCCAGCAAAGCAGGGGGGTCTTCTGCGTACACCGCCACTTGCCCCGCATCGTCCCACGTACCACGTCGGCGCAGACCGCTCAAAAAACGTCCTGCATTGTCCGCATCCAATGTGATGGGCGCATGACCGGCTAACAAGCTGTCTACGCTCTGCAAGCAGGCCAGACGCTGCGCCATGTCCATAGCTTCCAGTGCCTGCAGCTCCACGCA
>CAMCJY010000104.1 GCA_945875225.1 Comamonas sp. lk
AGCTACGCGCTGGTCTCTTTAGCGCCTGAGGCATCCGAACTGCCGGTGCGCACCGTTGTCGAAGTCGTCGAGCCCTTGTCAATCGAGCCCCAGCGTGACTTGCTGGCCGCGCAGGCCATGCGCTTGTACCGCAGTGATATGACTCGCAGTACCGATACTGCCGACAGCCTGTTGCGCCGCCTTGGCGTGAGCGACCCAACCGCATCTGCGTTTTTGCGCGCTGACCGCAATACTCAGAAAAACCTGTTGGGCCGCGCCGGTCGCAATGTGCAGGCCGAGGTCGACGAGCGCGGCCGCCTAGTTTCCTTGACCGCCCGCTGGAGCCCCGAAGAAGACGGCACTTTCAATCGCCTGTCAGTGCGTGGCGCGGGTGCTGCAAGGAAATCGACCATGGAAACGCTGCCGCTCACGGCTAGCACCCGTATGGCCAGCGGCAGTATCCAATCTTCTTTGTTCGCCGCCACGGATGATGCACGTATTCCGGACAGCGTGGCCGTACAGATGGCCGAAATTTTCTCGGGGGATATCGATTTCCACCGCGCCTTGCGCAAGGGTGACCGCTTTGTGGTGGTGTACGAAACTTTGGAAGGCGACGGCGAACCCTTGCGCGCCGGGCGGGTGCTGAGCACCGAATTTGTCAACGCCGGTAAGTCCTACCAGGCCTTGTGGTTTGAATCTCTGCAAACCGCCCAAAACGGCAAGAGCCCGCTCAAGGGCGCCTACTACAACATGCGTGGCGAGAGTTTGCGCCGCGCGTTTTTGGCCTCGCCAGTGGCGTTTTCGCGCATTACCAGTGGATTTGCCATGCGCTTTCACCCCATTATGCGAACCTGGCGGGCGCATCTGGGTGTGGATTACGGCGCGGTGACCGGCACCCCGGTGCGCACCGTAGCGGATGGCGTGGTGGATTTTGCGGGCGTGCAAGGTGGCTATGGCAACGTAGTGATAGTCAAGCATGGCGGCAATACCACTACGGTGTACGCGCACCTGAGCCGCATCAACGTGCGCAGCGGCCAGCGTGTACAGCAGAGCGACAACCTCGGTTTGGTCGGCGCTACCGGCTGGGCCACCGGCCCGCACCTGCATTTTGAATTCCGCGTCAACGGCGCACACAAAGACCCGATGACAATTGCGCGCCAAGCGGAGGCCGCGCCGGTCACCGCGGCATTGCGGCCCGCGTTTGAGCGGGTGGCAGACCTTGCGCGTCAGCAATTGACAGCCGCCGCCCAGGTGCAGGTCGGTAGCGTCCAGTAAGGCGCGTGGCCGTAGCGCAATGCCCGGCCTGTATATAGGATTGATGTCGGGCACTTCGCTCGACGGCGTTGATGGCGTCTTGACCGAACTGGGTGGACTGGGTGAGGCACCCGCCCAGCCCCGGGTGCTTGCGTCAGCGCACATTCCCATGCCCCAAGCCTTGCGGCAGGAATTTTTGACACTCAATAGCGCGGGAGCAGACGAACTCCACCGCGCTGCCCTCGCCGCCAATGCCTTGGTCGGCCTGTACATCCAGGTCGTCGGGCAATTGCTTGTCAGTTCTGGCGTGGCGGCCGCGCAAGTTCAGGCGATTGGCGCACACGGCCAAACCGTGCGCCACCAACCGCAGGCCTTTGATGGCATAGGCTACACCCTGCAACTCAACCAAGCCGCCTTGTTGGCAGAGCGCTGCGGAATTACGGTAGTGGCCGACTTTCGTAGCCGCGACTTGGCCGCTGGTGGCCAAGGCGCGCCGCTAGTGCCGCCCTTTCATTTGGCCGTTTTCGGCGATGCGCAGGAATCCCGGGCAGTGCTCAATATAGGTGGGATTTCAAATATCACCCTGTTGCCCGCAGGCGCGGTACAGGCGGATGGTGCAGGCTTGCTGGGCTTTGATTGCGGGCCCGGTAACGCATTAATGGATGCCTGGTGCGAGCGCCACACCGGTGCTGCCTACGACGCCCAAGGGCAATGGGCGGCGCAAGGGCAGCTTGATGCAAGTTTGCTCGCAGCGATGCAACAAGAACCATTTTTCGGGCTAAAGCCCCCCAAGAGTACCGGGCGGGATTTATTCAACCCGGCTTGGTTGGGCCAGCACCTAGCCGCTTTTCCTGCGTGCAAGCCCTCAGATGTGCAAGCCACCTTAACCGAGCTGACGGCCTGGGCTAGCGCGCAGGCTTTGTCCACAGCAAGTACTAATTACCGACGCCTGGTAGTTTGCGGCGGCGGTGCGCGCAATGTATTTTTGATGCAACGGCTGTCGGCTTTGTTGCCTGGCGTCAAGGTCAGCAGCACCCAGGACTGGGGTTTTGCACCTTCGGATGTAGAGGCACTGGCTTTCGCTTGGCTGGCGCAACAAGCGCTGCGGGCAAAGCCTGCGAGCGTTGCGGCCGTGACGGGTGCGCGTGGCGCGCGGATTTTGGGGGCGATTTACCGCGCCTGATCAGGCGGAGAACGAAGAACCGCAGCCGCAGGTAGAGGTGGCGTTGGGATTTTTGATGACGAATTGCGCGCCTTGGAGGTCTTCTTTGTAGTCGATTTCGGCGCCCAACAGGTATTGGTAGCTCATGGCGTCGATCAACAGAGACACCCCATTTTTGCTCATGGTGGTGTCGTCTTCATTGGTGATTTCGTCAAAGGTGAAACCGTATTGGAAGCCAGAGCAACCGCCGCCTTGCACAAAAACCCGTAGTTTCAGCTCGGGGTTGCCTTCTTCGGCAATGAGGTCAGCCACTTTGGCCGCCGCGCTGTCGGTAAACAGAATCGGCGAGGGCATTTCGGTAGGGAGTGATTGGGCAACTGCGTTCATGTAAGTTTCCAGGAAAATGGCTACCTCTGAATAGTACAGTATTTCAGTCGGAAATCAAATTAACCTAGATTTGACTCGGTTGACAGTGTGGCTTTTTCATCATGCGCCAGGATGGGCGTCAAGCGCCCGGCAATCAGCGCGCCCTGGTGCATCTCCAAAGCCCCGTAGGCCACATCGCCCTCAATGCGGGCATTGGGCTGCAACTCCAGCATGAGGCGAGCCGTCACCGCGCCCTTGATAGAGCCGTTGATGATGATGTGGTCAGCGCTGATGTTGCCTACCACCGCAGCGGACTCCGCTACTACCAGGATGCTGGGCTGGTGCGCCATCGCAGCGATATTGCCAGTGATCTCGCATTCGATGCGAATACCGTCCGTGAAAAAAATATCCCCCACGACGCGGGCACCCTGGGCAACCAAGCTTTTTAAGGGCGGCTGCTTTTTCTTGTTAAACATGGCATTCCTTATGGAGTTTTTACCCTGACGGCAGCCCTTACAACTTGATACTCTGACCGGCCCTGACTGTCGAACCGTCCACCACCTTGGCCGTCAGCCCCTTGACCGTCACTTGCGCCGGAATATCCAAAGACCCCTCCAGGCGCCCGTACTGCATGATTTTCAGCGGCATGGTGCTTACCGAACCCGTCCACGGCTTGCCATTGGACAAGCCGGTGAGCATGATCTCCAGCTTGCCGACCAGTTCGGGCGCATTTTTCTTGCTTTGAATGACCAACACCTGCCAGCGGATTTTGCCATTGTCAATGGCCTCAGCTTGCAGGCCCCTGATAGCAACCGCATCCGTGGAGTCGGTGGGGATGAGTTTTTCGAAAAAGCCCAGGTCGTCCCGCAGGCGTCGGTTTTCAGCTTCCAAATGCTTGACCTGCGCGTTGACAGTTTCGCTGGATGCTTTTTCCGCCGCCACCAGGGTGCCCGCCGTGTTGGCAATGGACTGGGCTTGGTCGCGCTGCTCGTGCGCCTTATCCAGGTCCGTCTTCAGGGCCTCGACCTGGGCGCGCAGTTGCTGCATGTCGGCCTGGCCGCCATTTTCCAAACCCGCAATATCCCGTCCAAACTCGAAGGCCCACAGCGCAATAGCGGCGCAAAACCCGAGCATGATGGCCGCAACCGCCCAGCGCAGCGGCCAGGGCATGGCGCTACGTACCGCCATGCGCGGCGCGCTGATAGTGAGCCTGCGTCGTAATAATCTGAATCGCACTGGAGGGACCTCCCACAAACACAAAGACCGCCCATGGGCGGCCCTTGTGGTACATCCTGAAAGGGATTAACGCTTGGAGAACTGCTTACGACGGCGTGCACCGTGAAAGCCGACCTTTTTGCGTTCCACTTCGCGCGCATCACGCGTCACGAAGCCGGCTTGGCTGAGCATAGGTTTGAGGCTGGCATCGTAATCGATCAACGCACGGGTAATGCCATGGCGTGTGGCGCCGGCCTGACCCGATTCGCCACCACCGGCCACATTGACCATGATGTCGAAGGTTTCCGCATGGTTGGTCAGCATCAATGGCTGCTTGCAAATCATGATGGAGGTTGCGCGCCCAAAGAAGTTTTCGATCGCCTTACCATTGACAACGATTTGGCCTGAACCCTTTTTCAAGAAAACGCGAGCTACGCTGGATTTGCGGCGGCCGGTTCCATTGTTCCAATCACCGATCATTTTGCGACTCCTGCAATATCAAGCACTTTGGGCTGTTGTGCGGTATGGGGGTGTTCGGCACCGCCGTACACCTTGAGCTTTTTGATCATCGCGTAGCCCAAGGGGCCCTTGGGAAGCATGCCCTTGACGGCTTTTTCCAAGGCGCGGCCAGGGTGCTTGGCTTGCATATCGCGGAAATTGGTGGCGGAGATGCCGCCGGGATAACCCGAATGGCGGTAGTACACCTTGTCCAGGGCCTTGGCGCCTGTGACGCGCAGCTGGGCTGCATTGATGACGACAATATAGTCGCCGGTATCGACGTGAGGCGTGTAAATGGCCTTGTGTTTGCCGCGCAAACGGAGAGCAACTTCGCTGGCTACTCGTCCGAGGACCTTATCGGTCGCGTCAAGCACAAACCACTCGTGCACGACCTCAGCGGGTTTTGCGCTGAAAGTTGACATGAGTTTTCTCTTTAAAAAGAAGGTTTGCAGGGCTCTTTTCCACGGTCGGCGCTCCACTATCGGGAGCCTCTTAGGTGGGGTTTTCAAGCTTCGCCGCGGAACCACTCAATCGCTGCGAAGCTTTCCATTGTAGCCGGACTGGGCTGTTTTACTGGAATAGCGACGCATTGCAATGCCAGAAAGTCGATTTTTCTCTTGGGAAATCGGCTGGAAAAGGAGGAGAAGGAGGAAAAGCCGCCCTTGGGCGCGGTTTCTGGCTCAGCCCAGTTTTCTCAGCATCGACGGCGCAGCGCGCACTGAAAGCGGTTTGCTCATCATCTCAATGAGCACCATGACCCGCTTCTCGCCCTCGGCAATCTGGAAAACGCCTTCGATGCCGGCAAACGCGCCTGAGGTAAACCGCACCCGGTCTCCGACCTCAAAAAGCCGAGCCGGCTTGTTTTTGAGCATGGACTCGGTCTTTTGCAACTGCAACACCAAATCATCGTCAATTTTGGCTGGCTCGGCGCCGAAACTGACCAAACGACTCACCCCCGTGGTATATCGAATCGGCCCCCAACCCTTGGCGGAAAGTTCGCTACCCAGGCGGATAAACAAATAGCGCGGGAAAAGGGGCTCGTCTGCCAAGGTGATCGCACCCTGGCGGATTTTTTCAGTGGGGAGCACCGGCAGGTAGCACGCGTAACCCTGACGTGTCAGGTTGTCAAAGGCTAATCGCTCTTGTCTAGGCTTGCTGTGAACGAGGTACCAGTGCATCATGAATTCCCAAAAATCACAAGTTAACTATAGCGTCATTGCGTGTCAATAAACTGAACCAAGCTGACGCTACCTTTGATCGCAAGCAAACAATGCCGCCATTGCGCGACACGCTGATTACCATTTTGGGAAGTATAAAAGGATTTTGGCGGTCAAGCGGCAGCAAAAGCGCCGTAGAGACCAAGAGGGAGAATTTGGTGGCCTGGGGCGGAATCGAACCACCGACACAAGGATTTTCAATCCTCTGCTCTACCGACTGAGCTACCGGGCCAGAGCCAGAAATTGTAGCACCATAGAAACTTGCAATGGCTATTGCGACTCCCGAGACATAGAACGACTTTGCCGACTATATGAAAACGGCTGTCGCAATTGAACCGTCCAAGATTACTGGGTTCAATACACTGTCGGTTGCCCTAGGGGGCCCCCACTTTCAATCTCTGTAGGAGCAAGCGCAAAAATGGCCCAATTTCCTGAACGCGCCAAAGTTGTCATCATCGGCCAAGGCGGTATCGTCGGCGCCTCGGTGGCGCACCATTTGATTGAACGTGGCTGGGACAATATTGTCGGCATCGACAAGTCAGCCATCCCGACCGATGTGGGCTCCACGGCGCACGCCTCTGATTTTTGCTTCAACACGATGCACGATCAGATGACGATCTTCACCACCAAGTACAGCATTGACTTTTACGAGAAGATGGGCCGCTATGACCGCATTGGCGGTATCGAGGTGGCGCGGGTGGGTGACAACGAGCGCATGCAGGAGCTCAAACGCCGCGTGGCTTCGGGCAAGGCATTTGGCAACCGGGTAGAGCTCATCAGCGCCGCCGAGGCCAAGGCCAAAATGCCGCTGCTGGAGGAGAGCATGGTGCAGGGCGCGCTGTGGGACCCGGATGCGGGCCTGGTCAAACCCCGCTCCCAAATGGTGGCGGGCGAGCTGGTGGACGCCGCGGTCGCGACCGGCAAGCTGCAGTCCTTTGCCAACACCGCCTGCACCGGATTGCGCATCGAAAACGGCCGCGTCCAGGGCGTAGAAACCACCAAGGGCTTTATTGCCGCCGATTACGTGGTGGTTTGCGCCGGCTTGTGGGGCCGCCTGATTGCCAATATGGCGGGGGAAGACCTGCCCATCATGCCGGTGGATCACCCGCTGACCTTCTTCAAACCCTATCTCGAATTTGCGGGCACCGGCAAGGATATTGGTTACCCCTTGCTGCGCGACCAAGGCAACTCGGCCTACCTGCGCGACACGGGTGACCCCAAAACCCCCGAGGGCGGCCAGATCGAATGGGGCTATTACGAAGAGAAGAACCCGCGCATGTGCCATCCGCGCGACTTGCTGGAGAAAGAGCAGGCCCGCCTGTCGCCTTCGCAGCGCGATCTGGAGCTTGATCAAATCATGGCGCCGCTGG
>CAMCJY010000105.1 GCA_945875225.1 Comamonas sp. lk
GCATCTGGCGCCCTAGGACGCCTGGTTTTTTAAACGAGCCCGCGCTACGCAGAGCCTGTGCTTACAACATCGGCATGAGCCGAGTTTAGTCAAGTCGTCGGGCTATGAATAGCCCAGGGCGCGCGCAGCCCCTGGCAGCCCAAGGCACAATACCCTCCATGCTGATCCATCCCGACATCAACCCGGTTGCCCTGCAACTAGGCCCCGTGGCCGTGCACTGGTATGGTCTGACCTACTTGGCTGCTTTCGGCTTTTTCATGCTCTTGGGCAAGTTGCGCTTGCAGCATGCACCCTATGCGGATCATGCGGGCTGGAGTTCTCGCGACGTGGAGGACATACTCTTTCTAGGGGTTTTGGGCGTGATCCTGGGTGGGCGCTTTGGTTATTGCCTGTTTTACAACCCGGTCTACTACGCCGCCCACCCGCTGGAGATTTTGTACGCCTGGCGCGGTGGCATGAGTTTTCACGGCGGTTTATTGGGTGTGATTGTGTCTATGGCCTGGTTTGCCTACGAGCGCAAGCGCTCCTTTTGGGCGGTGGCTGACTTTGTGGCGCCTTGCGTGCCTACGGGCCTGGCCTGCGGGCGGTTGGGCAACTTCATCAATGGCGAATTGTGGGGCCGTGTCGCGGACCCGGAGCTGCCGTGGGGGATGGTATTTCGCGGCGCTGGCGAGCTGCCGCGCCATCCTTCGCAGGTGTACCAACTCCTGCTCGAAGGCTTGCTTTTGTTTGTGCTCTTGTGGTTGTACGCGCGCAGCGGTCCGCGCCAGGGGCGGGTGTCAGCGGCTTTTCTGATGGGCTATGGGCTACTGCGTTTTGTGGTCGAGTTTTTCCGCGAGCCCGATGCCCACATCGGCCTCTTGCAGATGGGCTTGAGCATGGGCCAGTGGCTGTGCATTCCCATGGTGCTGGGCGGGGCTGCCTTGTGGTGGTGGTTTGGCACGCGGCCTGCGCCAGTGGCGCAATAGATGAGGTAGCCGGTGCTGGGCAGTATTCAATGGCAGCAAAACGGCCCGCTGGCCACGGTGACTGTGTCTAACCCGGCCCGCATCAACGCCATGACGCGCGCCATGTGGTTACAACTGCGCGAAGTCTTTCTGGAGGTATCGGCCCGCCCCGATGTGCGTTGCGTGCTGGTGCAGGGCGCAGGCGCGCATTTTTGCGCGGGCGGCGATATTTCCCAATACCCGGACTTTCGCTTTGAGCCAGCCAGCCTGATGCATTTCCACGAAGTAGAGGTCTGGGGCGGCTTGCAGGCCATGCTCGATTGCCCGCAGCCCCTGTTGGCCTTGGTGCGGGGCAATTGCATGGGGGCGGGTTTGGAAATTGCCAGTTGCTGCGACCTGCGTTTGGGCGCTGCCAGCAGCGTTTATGGCGCACCCATCGCCCGCCTGGGCTTTCCGATGGCGCCTCGCGAGGCAGCGCTGGTGCAACAGGCAGTGGGCGCTGCCACCGCCAGCGCCATGCTGCTGGCCGCACAAACTTTCGATGCGGCGCACATGTTGCAATGCGGCTTTCTCGCCTGGAACGCGCCCGATGAAGCCTTGCAAGCCCAGGCCGATGCGCTGCTGGCGCGCATGCTTGGGCTCGCCCCGCAAGCGGCCCGCTTGAATAAACAAGTGCTGCGTCAGGGCCGCGCAGCGCAGGAGCCCACGCCCGATTCGGCCTACGCCTATGCCGACAGTCCTGAGCACCGCGAGGGCGTGCAGGCGTTTTTAGAAAAGCGCCGCCCGGATTTTTGAAAAATGCCTGCCATGCGCCGTTGTAAGGGCTGCGCCAGCTTGTATGCTGGCGCCTTGTATCGCTAGAACAATCGCTGGAAACTGAAAGCCCTTAGATGCAAAGCCTTATCCTGCTTGACGACAACCCGGTCAATCTGAAGTGGCTACAAATGCTGGGACAGCGCCTGGAGCAAGTGCAATGCATCAGCTTTACCGACCCGCTTGCGGCACTGGACTATGCGCGTACGCAGCGGGTGGATTTGGTCGTGCTCAGCTACCAGATGCCGCATATGAACGGCTTGGAGTTCATCGCCGCCTTCCGTGCTTTGGAAGGGGCGGCGTCCATCCCCTTGCTGATGACCACCGCGAACGAAGAAAAAGGCGTGCGTTATCGTGCCTGGGAGGCCGGTGCTTATGACTTTCTGCCCAAGCCGGTGGACGCGGCCGAGTTTTTGGCGCGGACGCGCAATATGCTCAGGCTGCGCCAAGCCAGTTTGCATCTGGCTGACCATGCCGCCTGGTTGACGGGGGAAGTGGAGCTAGCCACGCGCGAAATACGCGAGCGCGAGCGTGAAACCGTGATGGCGCTGGTCAAAGCGGCCGGGTACCGCGACTATGAAACCGGTGCCCATATTTCCCGCGTCGGGCATTACGCCTACCTGATTGCCCAGGGCCTGCATCTGTCGGTCCAAGACCAGGCCTTGATGCTGGACGCCGCCGCCATGCACGACATCGGCAAAGTTGGTATTCCCGACCACATCCTGCTCAAGCCCGGGCGGCTGGACGAAGAAGAAATGCACATCATGCGCCAGCACCCCAGGCTGGGCTATGAACTGCTCAAGGGCAGCAGCTCGCGTTTGTTGCAGGCCGGTGCCACCATCGCCTTAGGCCACCACGAAAAATTTGATGGCAGTGGCTACCCGCAAGGCCTGAGCGGCCAGGACATCCCGCTTTTTGGCCGCATCGTGGCGGTGGCCGATGTGTTTGACGCGCTGACCTCCGAACGACCCTACAAAAAACCCTGGCCACTAGAGGATGCGGCCACTTACCTACGCGACCAGCGCGGCTTGCATTTTGACCCGCAGTGCGTCGATGTATTTTTGGCCGCCTGGCCCCAGGTGCTGGCCATACGCCAGCGCTTTGCTGACGAGTCCCAGGCTCCACCGGTGTTTGCCCTGCCGCCCTAAAGCGCCGCGGTCTGAACAAAAGATGGCTTAGCGCAGCACCAGCACCGGCGCGCCTGGGCCCTGTGGATGGGCTTGGCGCATAACGCGGCGCCATGGTGTGTGGTGGGCTGAGGCCTGGCTCCGCTAGGGATAATGGGGGAATGGAGTTCTCTACACCCACCACCACGCCGATGATGGACGCGGCATCTTGGCGCCTTTCCGTGGCACCCATGATGGACTGGACCGACCGCCATTGCCGTTATTTCCACCGCCTGCTGACGCGCCACACCCGGCTCTATACCGAGATGGTGACCACCGGCGCGCTGCTGCATGGGGATGTGGCGCGGCATTTGCGCTTTAACCTCGAAGAGCAGCCGCTGGCGCTACAACTCGGTGGCAGCGAGCCGGCCGACTTGGCGCGGGCCGCGCGCATGGGGGTGCAATGGGGCTATGACGAAATCAACCTCAACTGCGGCTGCCCCAGCGAGCGGGTGCAGCGCGGCGCGTTTGGTGCCTGCCTAATGAACGAGCCCGCGCTGGTGGCCGATTGCGTCAAGGCTATGGTCGATGTGGTTGATGTGCCTGTCACGGTCAAGCACCGCATCGGCATCGACAAAAACGAGGACTATGGTTTTGTGCGCGACTTTGTCGGCACCGTGGCGCAGGCCGGTTGCAATGTGTTTATCGTGCATGCGCGCAATGCCTGGTTGCAAGGCCTGTCGCCCAAAGAGAACCGCGAAATTCCACCGCTGCGCTATGGCATGGCTTACCGCCTGAAGCAAGATTTCCCAAGCCTGCAGATCGTCGTGAACGGCGGCGTTACGAACAACCTTGCTATCGCCTCGCACCTACAACAAGTCGATGGCGTCATGCTCGGGCGCGAAGCCTATTACCGCCCTTGGTTGATGACCGAGTGGGATGCACTTTTTTATGGCGACCCGCATACGCCGCCATTGCCCGAAGTAGTGGAAGAAGCCATGGTGCGCTACATGGAGCGCGCCTTTGCGGAAGACGGGTGCCCTTGGTATGCGATAGCCAGGCACATGTTGGGCTTGTACCACGGGCGGCGTGGCGCGCGCCTGTGGCGCCAGGTCTGGAGCGACCACCGCCTAAAACCCTTGCCCCCGCGCGAGGTGCTGGCCCGTGCGCATGCGGCCATGGCGCAGGCCGCTGTCGTGGCAGACCATGCAGCCTGAGCCAAGTGCCGGCGCGCTGCGTACTGCCAAATTGCTGATCTGGGTGATTCCGCTGTTGTGGATAGTCAATTCCGTCATCGCCCGGCGCGCCACGGAGGTGATCACGCCGCATGTGCTGGCCTGGGGGCGTTGGGCCCTGGCCGGGGCGATATTGGCCTGGTTCACGCGCGGCGAGCTTTGGCAGCACCGGCAGGAATTGCGCAAACACTGGCGGCGGTATCTGCTGCTGTGTGCCTGCGGCATGTGGATTTGCGGCGCGGCGGTGTACTTTGCCGGGCAGACCACCACCGTGATGAATATCTCTCTGATCTACGCTGCCTCGCCGGTGATGATTGCCGTGGGCTCGGTGCTGTGGCTGCGCGAGGCTTTTTCCAAACGCCAGTCGCTGGGTGTGGTGCTGGCCCTGGTGGGCGTGGTGCATGTGGTGGTGCAAGGGCAATGGCTGCTGCTCACGCAAGTGGTGTTTGTGCCCGGCGACTTGTGGATCGCCGCTGCCGCCACGGCCTGGGCGGCGTATTCCATGCTGCAAAAACACTGGGGCAGCCCTGTGAGCGCCAGCGCCCAATTGGCCGTTATCTGCGCAGCTGGCGTGGTGGTGCTGACGCCTTTTGCGGCCTGGGAATTGTTGCAAGGCGGTCCGCATTTGGGCACGCAAGCACTGGCCCTGGTGGTGATAGCTGCGCTGTTTCCCGGCGTGCTGGCCTATTGGATTTATGCTTGGACGCAATCCGTCCTCGGCCCCGGCCCGGTGGCGATGACGATGTACCTGGGCCCTTTGTACGCAGCGGTGATGGCTTGGTTATTTTTGGGCGAGGCGCTGGAGCTGCACCACCTGATCGGCGGCGTGCTGATTCTGTCTGGCGTGGGCCTGGTGGTGGCGGGGAGGCGGACTGTGGACGAGTCCGCTTAAGACGCGTTACACCAATTCCAAAAACTCCAACACCCCATCAACATGCAGCGCAAAGTCGCTGATCGCGTGGTCGCCTTCGGGCAGTAGGATGCGCCGAGCCTTTGGGTAGTGCGCCTGCATTTCCCGCCAGTCCAGCACTTCGTCTCGCTGCGCAATGAACGCCAGTTCCGGGCCGGGCGTGTGCGTGCCTTCGCCGGCCAGGGCTTCTAGTTCAGCGATGTAGCTTTCCTGAAAATAAAAGCGCTCTTGGGGCGCATGCCATTGGCTTTGCTCGCCAATATGCTTTGCTAGGTCGCGCGCCGGAAATACCGCCGGGTTGAGCAAGACGCTGCGGCAGCCGGTTTGCCGCGCCACCCAGGACGCATAAAACCCGCCCAGTGAAGAGCCGACCACGGCCAGGGTGTCTCGCGGCCAATCCGCCATCAGGCGCAGCATGTCATTGGCCGCCTGGCGCGGCGAGGGCGGTAATTGTGGGCAGCACCATTGCGCTAGCGGATGCCGCTGCGCCACGGCCTGCGCCATCAGGCGCGCTTTGGCGGACGCGGGGGAGGAGCGAAATCCGTGCAGGTAGAGCAGGTGCGTAGTGCGGCCTGCATGCGCAGCCATCAACCCGCTGCCTCTAGGCCGTTGGCAAAGTGCTCGCGCATGCGCTGCACGCTCAGCGCCTCGTTGCGCGCCAGCAGCGCGTCCATCAGGGCCTGGTGCTCGCGCAGCGATTCGGCCACCCGGCCGCGTTTGAGCAGCGAGTTGTGGCGGTTGAGTTTCATCACTTTGCGCAAGTCCGCGCACAACTGGTCGCGCCAGCGGTTATCGGCAATTTCCAGCAGACGCATGTGAAAGCGCTCGTTGATTTCAAAAAATCGGTCGGTCGAGTCGACGGCGGCGCCGAGTTCGGTGTGCAGGGTTTGCAAGTCTTGCAATTGCGCGGGCGTGGCGCCTTGGGCCACCACGCCGGCCGCGTCTGATTCCAGCAGTGATAGCAAGTGATACACATCAGCCTGGTCTTTGGCATTGACTTCAGTTACATAAGCGCCGCGCCGCACTTTCATGGTCACCAGGCCTTCGGTGGCCAGCACCTTGATGGCCTCGCGCAAGGGGGTGCGGCTGATGCCGTATTCCTCGGCCAGCGCCATTTCGTCGATCCAGCTACCCGGCGGTAAGGTGTTGGAAAAAATCCGTTCGCGCAGCAATTCCGCCACCTCTTGGTAGAGCGCGCGCGGGGTCAGGGCGAGGGATTGCATGGCGCAAATTGTAAGCCCTAATTCAGTTTTGAATTAATAATTATGAATGATAGAATGCGAGGACAGACAAAATCTTGATTTGAAAGCCCGTGCCATGAGCTCCAAGCCGCCCGCATCCCAGTCCCCGCAGTCCTCACCCTGGCCCGCTTTTGAGCAGGGCGACCATGCCGCCTGGCTGCGCGCTGCTGCCAAGTCTGCACCCAGTGGCAATGTGGATGCGCTGAACTGGACTACGCCGGACGGCATCGTCGTCAAACCGCTGTACACCGCAGCGGACACGGCCCATGTGCCCTATACCAACACGCTGCCTGGTTTTGCGCCCTATGTGCGCGGCCCGCAAGCCACCATGTACGCGGTGCGGCCCTGGACCATTCGCCAGTACGCCGGTTTTTCTACGGCGGAGGAGAGCAATGCTTTTTACCGCCTGGCGCTGGCCGCCGGCGGGCAAGGCGTGTCCGTCGCTTTCGATTTAGCCACCCACCGGGGCTATGACTCGGACCATCCGCGTGTGACCGGCGACGTAGGCAAGGCCGGTGTTGCCATCGACTCGGTGGAGGACATGAAAATTTTGTTCAACCAAATTCCGCTGGACAAAGTTAGCGTGTCGATGACGATGAACGGCGCGGTCTTGCCGGTGCTGGCCGGCTACATAGTGGCCGCCGAAGAGCAGGGCGTGTCGCAGGCGCAGCTGAGCGGCACCATACAGAACGACATCCTCAAAGAGTTCATGGTGCGCAACACCTATATCTATCCGCCTTCGCCTAGCATGCGCATCATC
>CAMCJY010000106.1 GCA_945875225.1 Comamonas sp. lk
AGACCGGCGAATGGGAAACCACAAATAAGGCCAGCGCCCTGTGGACCCGCCCCAAGAAAGACATCACCGACGAGCAATACGCTGATTTTTACAAACAGATCAGCCGCGACTTTGAAGCCCCGCTGACCTGGACACACAACCGTGTGGAAGGCAGCACCGAATACACCCAGTTGCTCTACATCCCCGGTAAAGCGCCTATGGATTTGTACAACCGCGAAAAAACCGCCGGTATCAAGCTCTACGTGAAGCGCGTGTTCATCATGGACGAGGCCGAAGCGCTGATGCCTACCTACCTGCGTTTTGTCAAAGGCGTGGTGGACTCGGCGGACCTGCCGCTTAACGTTAGCCGCGAGCTTTTGCAGGAAAGCCGCGACGTCAAAGCCATCCGCGAAGGCTGTACCAAACGCGTGCTGGGCATGCTGGAAGATCTGGCAAAAAACGACAAGCTGCCCGAGTCCAGCGCCGACGGTATCACCGATGTCGTCAGCGAAGAAGACAAAACCTTAGCCGGTAAATACACGCGCTTTTACAACGAGTTTGGCGCAGTTCTTAAGGAGGGTCTTGGCGAAGACTTTTCTAATAAAGACCGCATCGCCAAATTGCTGCGTTTTGCCTCCACCCAGAGTGATGCCCTCAGCGTGTCCTTTGCCGATTACAAAGCACGCATGAAGGAAGGCCAGGAGGCGATGTACTACATCACCGCCGACACCTTGGCCGCTGCGAAAAACAGCCCGCAGCTGGAAGTGTTCAAGAAAAAAGGCATTGAAGTGCTGCTCATGACCGACCGCGTGGACGAATGGGCTTTGAACTATTTGAATGAATACGAAGGCACGCCGCTGCAAAGCGTAGCCAAGGGCGCGGTAGACCTGGGCAGCTTGCAGGACGAAGCCGAAAAGAAAGCCGCTGAAGACGCCGCCGAGACCTTCAAGCCCACGCTGGCCAAGCTCAAAGAGGCGCTGAAAGACAAGGCCGAAGACGTGCGCGTCACCACCCGCTTGGTGGACAGCCCCGCCTGTCTGGTGGTGCAGGACGACGGCATGAGCACCCAACTGGCGCGCATGCTCAAGCAAGCAGGCCAAAAGGCGCCGGATGTGAAGCCGGTGCTGGAAGTCAATGCCGAGCATCCGCTGGTGAAAAAGCTCGACGGCTCGGTGCATTTCCACGACCTGGCGCACATCTTGTTTGACCAGGCGCTGCTGGCCGAAGGCGGCCTGCCGGAAGACCCAGCCGCTTACGTCAAACGCGTGAACGCGCTGCTGGTATAAGCAAACTCTGCATATTTCCGTCATCGCCAGGAGCGAAGCGACGTAGCGATCCATGCTTGCGAGAAGTCATGGATCGCCACTGCCAGCGGCGCTGCGAGAATGGCGGTTTTCAACCCATTGCAATAACGCACTATGAAAACACGCCTTCTCGCTTTCACCGCCTTGCTGAGCGCCGCCCTTAGCTGCGCTGCCGACCCCGTGCTCGATGCCGCTGCCAGAGAGGCCGGCGCCCAAGTCACTCCCAGTGGTTTGGTGTATCGCTCGCTCAAAGAGGGCACCGGCGCCAGCCCCAAGGCCAGCGACACGGTCAAGGTCCACTACCGTGGCACCTTCCCCGATAGCCGCGAATTTGACAGCTCTTACAAGCGCAATGAACCGGCTGAATTTCCGCTGGGCGCGGTGATTCCCTGCTGGACCGAGGGCGTGCAAAAAATCAAAGTCGGCGGCAAGGCCAAGCTCACCTGCCCGTCCAGCATTGCCTACGGCGCACGTGGTGCGGGCAATACCATCCCACCCAACGCCACGCTGTTTTTCGAAGTAGAGCTGCTGGCTATCTCCGGCAAATAAGCATCGCGTTTATTGCGGCGCAGGCCACGCCCGATAATCGGGCATGACTGCTGCGCCACTTGATTTCTCCGCCCTGCCTCTGAACGAGGCCACGCTTGCCAACCTGGCGCAACTGGGCTACCACCAGATGACGCCTATCCAGGCCGCCAGCCTGCCGCCAGCCCTGGCGGGCAAAGACCTGATTGCCCAGGCACAAACCGGCAGCGGCAAGACGGCGGCGTTTGCGCTGGCCTTGTTGGCGGGCTTGAACCCGCGCTGGTTTGGCGTGCAAGCCATGGTGCTCTGCCCCACGCGCGAACTGGCCGACCAGGTCAGTGCCGAAATCCGCCGCCTGGCGCGGGCGCAAGACAATATCAAAGTAGTGACGCTCTGCGGTGGTGTGCCCTTGCGCGGCCAGCGCGCCAGCCTGGAAAACGGTGCGCACATCGTGGTCGGTACGCCCGGGCGCGTCATGGACCATTTGGAACGCGCCTACTTAGACTTGGCAGGCCTTAAGACCCTGGTGCTTGATGAAGCCGACCGCATGCTGGACATGGGCTTTATGGACGACATCCGCACCGTAGTGCGCCAGACGCCGCCCGCGCGCCAAACATTGCTGTTCTCGGCCACCTACCCCGAAGGCATTGCCAGCTTGGCCAAAGACTTTTTGCGCGAGCCAGTGCATATTGAAATCAAAGCGCAAGCCGCGCAGGTCACCATTGAGCAGCGCTTTTACGAAATTACGCGACCCCAAAAATTTGAAGTGGTAGCCAAGCTGCTGCTGCATTTCCGCCCGGTCAACACCCTGGCTTTTTGCAACACCAAGCAGCAATGCAAAGACCTGGTGGACTATTTGCAGCAGAAAGGCATCGACGCCCAAGCCTTATATGGCGAACTGGAACAGCGGGAGCGCGACCAGGTGCTGGCACAGTTTGCCAACCGCAGTTGCGCGGTGTTGGTGGCGACTGACGTGGCTTCGCGCGGGCTGGATATTGACCAACTGGCTGCGGTCATCAATGTGGACATCACCCCCGACCCGCAAGTGCATGTGCACCGCGTGGGCCGCACTGGGCGCGCCGGCGCTGCGGGCCTGGCGCTGAGTTTGGCCACGCTCAACGACATGGGCCGCGTCGGCGCCATCGAGGTCTATCAAAAAATGTCCAGCACCTGGTACGGCTTGGACACCCTGACGCCGGCTAGCAATCAGCCCTTGATGGCGCCGATGGTGACGCTACAAATTTTGGGTGGTCGCAAAGAAAAAATCCGCGCCGGTGATGTGCTGGGCGCGCTTACCAATGCGGAGGGCGGCCCAGCCTACACACGGGAGCACATCGGCAAAATTCAGGTCACCGAATTTTGTACCTTCGTCGCCGTGGCCCGCGACATCGCCCAGGCCGCTTGCGCCAAGCTCAATGCAGGGCGGATAAAAGGCAAGAGCGTCAAGGTGCGGCTGGTTTAATTGCCGCCGCGCTTGTTAAGCTTGCAATGACGCAAGTTCAGGAGACAAACACTATGCCCCCCGCCGTCCCGCAGCTGTACCGCGAATTTACCCAGCAAGCGCAGATCGATGCGCAGTACAACACCACGCTGACCCTGCCAGACCCAGCGGCGCCCGGGCGGCATTTTGTGGAGCTGGCGCAGCACGCACGCGCCACCTTGCGCTGTACCTTGGACATTCCCTTTGGGCCGACGCTGCATGAAACCTTGGATATTTTTCCGGCCGAGCAAGCGAACGCGCCGGTGTTTGTTTTCATCCATGGCGGCTACTGGCGCGCTTTGACCAGCAAAGAATTTAGCGGCGTAGCGCTGGGTTTGCAGGCGCGCGGCATCACCACGGTAGTGGTGAATTACGCCCTGTGCCCGCATGTGACGATAGACGAAATCACACGCCAGGTGCGCGCTGCGGCGGCCTGGACGGTGCGCCATATCGCCGAGTACGGCGGCGACCCGGGGCGCATCGCAGTCGGTGGACATTCGGCGGGCGGCCACTTGACGGCCATGTGTTTGCAAACCGAATGGGCGCGGGACTACGGGCTGGCGCAAGACCCAATCAAAGCGGCCGTCTGCATCAGCGGGATTTACGACATCACGCCGCTGCGCTTTAGCTATTTGCAGCCCATGATTCAGCTGGACGATGGTGTCATCCGCCGCAACAGTCCTGCATTTATGGCGCGCCCTTGCAAAACGCCCCTGTGGATTACCTGGGGCGGGGCGGAGACAAACGAGTTTGAACGGCAAGCGCAGCTTATGCACGGTGCTTGGACGGCGCACGGCAATAGCGCTGAGTTGCGCGCTATTGAGGGGGCCAACCACTTCACGGTGATCCATGGCTTTGAAAGTGCGGGCAGTGATTTGTGTGGTTGGTTGGCGCAGCAGCTGGGGGTTTGAGAGCGTGTTTTGCCCCCGCTTCCCCCCCGCCCCTTCACCCCCGCTGGGGTGAAGGGGAGCTTGAACAGCCAATTTATTGGTTTAGATTTGGATAAGGGTCTTGGTGCGTGAGCTTGCGATGCGGATTGGTTCGCTTTGATGGGTGAGCGGGGCAGTCGCAGTCAATGGATTGGGGCCTGGCTCGCCTTTCTTTTGCTTTTCGACCTACAAGTGGTAATCTAGCTGCTATGCAAGCGACCCTCCCCACCTCACCCGCCACACCCTACCGCGACCGCAAGCGCTACGCTTGGCTTTTGTCGCTGTTGGTCCCCACCACCGTGCTGGTGGGCCCAGGCTTGATGGTTTGGTCAGGCGATGCCCGCTTGCTATGGGCGCCCGTTTTGTTTTTCTACGGCTTTATTCCCTTGATCGATTACTTCATGGGCGAGGACCTGAATAACCCGCCCGAATCGGCGGTCCCGGCCTTAGAAGCAGACCTTTTTTACCGCTGGATTACCTACCTTTTGGCGCCGGTGCTATGGGCTGCGTTTATTTTCAGCGCCTGGTTTGTTGCCGGTCGGGATTTGCCGCTGCACGGCTGGCTCGCCATGGTGATGATTTGCGGCGCGGTCGGCGGGTTTTGTATCAACCTGGGCCACGAACTGGGCCATAAAAATACGGCGCTGGAAAAAGCGCTTGCCAAAATCGTGCTGGCGCCTTCGGCTTATGGACATTTTTTTATTGAGCACAACCGAGGCCACCACCGCGATGCGGCCACGCCTTTAGACCCGGCTTCGTCCCGCATGGGCGAGTCGATTTACCGCTTTGTGCTGCGCGAAATGCCTGGCGCTTGGGTACGCGCTTGGGAGCTGGAAAGCACCCGCCTGCGCCAGGCAGGTTTGCCGCTGCTGTCCTGGCACAACCATATCCTGCAACCTGCTGCGCTCACCCTGCTGCTGTGGGCGACTTTGATGGTTTGGTTGGGGCCGAAAATTTTGCTATTTTTAATTCCAGCGGCGTTCTGGTCCAACTTTCAGCTGACCTCGGCCAACTATGTCGAACATTACGGCCTGCTGCGCCAACAAACGGAAAACGGGCGCTACGAGAGCTGCAAGCCGCACCATTCTTGGAACAGCAACCATATTTTTTCCAACTGGATTTTGTTTCAGCTGCAACGCCACTCCGACCACCATGCGCACCCGCTGCGACGCTACCAGTCGCTACGCCATTTCGAGGATTTACCCACGCTGCCCAGCGGCTACTTTGGCATGTTTGTGGTGGCCTACATACCGCCCCTGTGGTTTTGGATGATGAACGAGCGCCTGCTTGATCGCGTGGGGCGCGATACAAGCAACATCAACCTGGACCCGTCTCGCCGCGCAGCGCTGGTGCAGCGCTACGGGCTTGTTGAAACGCAAGGCGCCAGCGCCTGAATTACATATTGCGCCGGTACTGGCCGCCCACTTCGAACAAGGCGTTGGTGATCTGACCGAGCGAGCAGACGCGCACTGCGTCCATCAGCACCTCAAACACATTGCCGTTGTCGATCACCGCCTGCTGCAAACGCTTGAGCATGGCAGGCGCCTCGTGGGCATGCGCCGCGTGGAAGGCCTGTAGGCGCGCCAGTTGGCTTTCTTTTTCTTGTGGGGTACTGCGCGCGAGTTCCAAGGTCTCGAGCACCTGCTCGCCATGCGGATTGCGAAAGGTGTTGACGCCGATGATGGGCAGCTCGCCGGTGTGCTTGAGCATTTCGTAATGCATGGATTCGTCCTGGATCTTGCCGCGCTGGTAGCCGGTTTCCATGGCGCCCAAGACGCCGCCGCGCTCGGATATTTTTTCAAACTCGGCCAGCACCGCTTCTTCCAATAGCTCGGTCAACTCCTCAATGATGAAAGCACCTTGGGAGGGGTTTTCGTTTTTCGCCAGACCCCACTCGCGGTTGATGATGAGCTGAATCGCCATAGCACGGCGCACGCTGTCTTCGGTGGGGGTGGTGATGGCCTCGTCAAAGGCATTGGTGTGCAGGCTGTTGCAGTTGTCGTAAATCGCGATCAGCGCTTGTAGCGTGGTGCGAATATCGTTGAACTGGATTTCCTGGGCATGCAGGCTGCGGCCACTGGTTTGGATGTGGTATTTCAGTTTTTGGCTGCGCTCGTTGGCACCGTATTTTTCTTTCATGGCCACCGCCCAGATGCGGCGCGCAACGCGACCCATCACGGTGTATTCCGGGTCCATGCCGTTGCTGAAAAAGAAGGACAGGTTGGGCGCAAAGTCGTCGATATGCATGCCGCGCGCCAGGTAGGCTTCTACAAAAGTAAAGCCATTGGACAGCGTAAAGGCCAGTTGCGAAATCGGGTTGGCACCAGCCTCGGCAATGTGATAACCGCTGATGGACACACTATAGAAATTGCGCACCTTATGGTCCACAAAATACTGCGCCACATCGCCCATGACCTTGAGTGAAAACTCAGTCGAGAAGATACAAGTATTCTGACCCTGGTCTTCTTTCAGGATGTCGGCCTGTACCGTGCCGCGCACGTTTTGCTTAACCCAGGCGCGGATGTCGGCTGCCTCTTGCGCGTCCGGCTCGCGGCCTTTGTCGGTACGAAACTTGTCCAGGTTTTGGTCAATGGCCGTGTTCATGAACATGGCCAATATGCTGGGCGCAGGGCCGTTAATCGTCATGGATACGCTGGTACTGGGGCTGCACAAATCAAAACCACCGTACA
>CAMCJY010000107.1 GCA_945875225.1 Comamonas sp. lk
TGCCTGCATCCTCAGACGACCAAGACTCTGTCTTGCTGGACATTAGCGTGGAGGACAGCGGCATCGGGATCAGCAGTGACGCGCTAGAAAATTTGTTCCAGCGCTTTAACCAGGTCTACAACGGTATTCATAAAGACTATGGAGGCACCGGTCTGGGCCTGGAAATCTCACAGTCCCTGGCGGGCTTGATGGGGGGTCAGATCGAGGTCACCAGTGCGAAGGGTGTGGGTTCTTGTTTTACCTTGCGGATGGGGGCGCAGCGGACAAAAGCGCCCTTGCCCACCAGCCAAGCCAAGGTATTCCGACTGGACCCCCCGACCAAAGCGGAGCGCTTGTATCGCATACTGGTGGTCGAGGACAACGAGGTCAACCGCAAGTTTGTTGATATCCTGCTCAAGCGCATGGGCTACCTAACCTATTTCGCGGAAAACGGAAGTGTCGCCATCGAGCGCTTGCAAAAACAAAGCTTTGACCTGGTGCTCATGGACTTGCATATGCCGGTCATGAACGGCATAGATGCCACACGCGCAATACGAGCGCTTGGGCATCCGGGGGCAAAGCTACCCATCATCGCGCTGACAGCGGATGTGATGAATGATGCACATGAAGACGCACTGGCCGCAGGCGTGAACGACTTTGTCACCAAGCCGGTGCACATGGGCCGCTTGCAGGACGTGATTCGCAAGCACCTCGAACCGGGCAGCGAAACCGCGCCAACCTAGCGGTGGCGGTTGCGCACGCCCAGCAATCCCTGGCTTGCGGGCTCGGGGAACAGGTATTGCGGGCCTATGGCTTCCAAGCTACTCGCTTCAATGCCCAAAGCCTCCAAGCCCGGCAGGACACCGGCAGCCACATTGTCCAGGCGCATAGAGTCCAGGTTGTCCTGACTCATCACCGGCTCACCGGGCATCAAACCCAGCACAAAAGCCTGGATGCGGCCCATCCACAAAGGAAGGCCGATGACCGGTCGGCCAAGGCCTTGCCGTATGCCGCTGCTGCGCGCCGCAAATTGCACCAGCTGGCGCAAGGTGTAGACCTGTGGGCCAGCCAGCTCATACACCCGCAATGCAGGTGCCTGGCCCAAGCCGTGGGCCAGGCTGCTGATCACCGCACTGGCAACATCTTGCACCCACACCGGCTGAAAGCGCGCATCGGCACCGGCCAGGGGCATTACCGGAAAAATGGCTTGCAGTCGGGCAAACACATTCAAAAACTTATCGTTTGCGCCAAATATCACGCTGGGCCGCAGCACCGTCAGGCCGCAGCTACCCTTGCCACCATGCTCCCATCCCAGCAAGTCGGCCAACAGCTTTTCGCCTAGTGCTTTGCTGCGTAGGTAATTGGAAGGTGCGGCCTGCGGCTGCGCACTGTCCACGCCCAGCGCGCTGATATGCACCACATGGCGCACCCCGCTGCGCACACAGGCGCGCGCTATCTTGGCTGGCAAGTCCTGGTGCACATGGATAAAGGCCGGGGGGCTGCCGTGCAGGATAGCAACGAGGTTAATCACTCCATGCATACCCACCATGGCGCGGGCCAAGGCCGCTTCGTCATGGATATTGCATTCCAGGACGGTGAGCCCGGGCAAATGCATCACGCACCTCGCATGCACCGCTTTGCGCGTAGTGACGCTCACCCGGTAACCTGCGCGCACCAGTTTTTCGCATACATGGCCGCCGACAAAACCGGAGCCTCCCAAAACCAAAACCTGTTTCATGGCAAATACTGCTCCAAACTTTCAAGACCAGGGCCAAGCCCGTGGCTGCATTGTCCAACACCCGCATGCGGCGCTCTTTGCACCACATCAAAACCGTTACAAGACCACGGGCTCAGTCTCAAGCAGCAAGCCAAAGCGCTCATACACACTGGTTTGAATCGCCTTGGCCAAGGTCATCACCTCGCCGCCGGTGGCGCCCAGGCTGCCGTTGCCCCGGTTGACCAACACCAAGGCCTGTTTTTCATAGACCCCCGCCTGTCCCACCGATTTGCCGCGCCAGCCACAGGCGTCAATCAACCAGGCGGCGGCCAGTTTGAAGGAGCCGTCGGCCAGTCGGTAATGCACCACCCGCGGATCCCGCGCAATGATATCGGCGCATTGCTCGGCGCTGACCGTGGGGTTTTTGAAAAAGCTGCCAGCATTGCCCAGCAACGCCGGATCGGGCAATTTACTGCGCCGGATGCGGCAGACCCAGTCAAAAATCTGCTGCGCATTAGGCTTCTCGCAGGCCTCTTGGGTGCGCATTTTTTCGATATCCGCATACCCCAGCACCGGCTTCCAGGCCTTGGGCAGGGCAAAGCGTACGCGCAAAATCAGCGACTTGTCCTTCAGGCCCCGACCCGGCGCAGCGCTAGAGTGCTTAAAAATCGAATCACGGTAGCCAAATGCGCATTGGGCCGCATCCAGGCTAAAGACTTCGCCGGTGTGCAAATCCATGGCGTCCAGTGACTCAAACACATCTTGCAACTCCACCCCATAGGCGCCAATGTTTTGCACTGGCGCGGCACCCACGGTGCCCGGAATCAAGGCCATGTTTTCCATACCGGGCATGCCTTGCTCCAGTGTCCAAGCCACAAAATCATGCCAGTTTTCACCCGCCCCGGCCTCCACGATAAAGGCCTTGGGCGTTTCCCGCAGCAGGCGGCATCCGACAATCTCGACCTTGAGCACCAGGGACTTGACGTCCCCCGTCAGCACCAGGTTGCTGCCACCGCCCAGTACAAACTTCGGTAGCGCCGCCAGCGCAGCGTCTTGCAGCACGGCGGTCACATCGTCTTGGCTACGGATGCGCACCAATTGCTGCGCCCGCGCCACAATGTGAAACGTGTTGAGTGCCTGCAAAGGCACATTGTTCTCGACTACCATGGCAGGATTGTCGCATTCGCGTGCCTTGGCGCGCGGTGCGATACCCGTCAACCATTGTTGGAGAAATGTGAAGATGCCCTCGTTTGATACTGTTTGTGAAGCCAACCTGGTCGATGTAAAAAACGGCGTAGAAAATACTACCAAAGAAATCGGCACGCGTTTTGATTTCAAAGGCACTGCCGCCGCCATAGAGATCAAGGACAAAGAGATCACCCTGATAGGCGATGCCGAATTTCAACTCGACCAGATCGAGGACGTGCTGCGCAACAAACTCACCAAGCGCAATGTGGATGTCCGTTTTTTGGACAAAGGCGATGTGCAAAAAATGGGGGGCGATAAAGTCAAATGCGTCATCAAAGTGCGCAATGGCATCGAAAGCGAGTTGGGGAAAAAAATCCAACGCCTGATTAAAGACAGCAAACTAAAAGTGCAGGCCGCCATCCAGGGCGACGCGGTTCGCGTCACGGGTGCCAAGCGCGACGATCTGCAAGCGGCCATGGCACTGCTCAAAAAAGAAATTACCGATATTCCGCTGAGCTTCAACAATCTGCGGGAGTGAGCACTAAGCCCCGGGTTTTGCCTTCGCACCCAGCCGAGACTCCGTGCCCATTACCAATCGCACCAGATTGGGCGCGTGGCGCCAGACCAGCAGGCCACTCATGATGACCAGTGCCAGGGCCACACTGTTGTCGGCGCGCCAAGCCACGCCGTCACCGAACACGTAATACACAGGCGCAAAAACCGCCGCCACTACCGAGGCCAGCGACACATAACGGGAAAAGTAGGTGATGATGAGCCAACTGGCTCCGACGGCCAGCGCCAGCCAGGCGTTGGTGGCTAACACCACGCCGGCAGCAGTGGCCACGCCTTTGCCGCCCTGAAACCTAAAAAACACCGGAAATACATGCCCCAAAAATGCGGCCAGGCCCACCAGCGCAACTGCGCCAGCCTCTAAGCCGTAAGGGGCGCCCCATTGCTGGACCGCATAGACCGGCAGCCAGCCTTTGGCGGCATCGAGCAAGAGGGTGACCACTGCCGCGGCTTTGCTGCCTGAGCGCAGCACATTGGTCGCGCCGGGGTTTTTGCTGCCATAAGTGCGCGGGTCGTTCAGGCCCATGAGGCGGCTAACAATGACGGCGAACGACAAAGAGCCCATCAGGTAGGCCGCCAGCACGGCGATCAAAGTATTAGCCGCTAGGGCCCATGGGCTTAGTGATTCCATGCATGTTCTCCTTGATGATGGGCGCCGGATCAAGGCCTGCGCTTTACTCTTGCATAGCGCACTGTACCGCCTTGGCAGCCAGCAGGCGCACGCACCACTGCGGGTCCAGCCCGACCAGGTAGCCGCGCCGCCCGCCGTTGATCAAAATTTTGGGTAGTCCCAAAATACTTTCTTCCACATACACCGGCATGGCCTTGCGCGTGGCAAAGGGCGAGGTGCCACCCACCAGATAACCGCTGTGCCGGTTGGCAGTCTCCGGCGTGCAAGGCTCCACCGACTTGGCGCCAATTTGACGTGCCAGATTCTTGGTCGATACCTTGCGGTTGCCGTGCATCAGCACCACCAGCGGCTTGGCATCCTGGTCTTGCATGATCAATGTTTTGACCACATGAAAAGGGTCCCAGCCCAGCACCTGGGCGCTGTGCTGTGCGCCGCCATGCTCCAGGTATTCGTAGGGGTGTTCGCTGAAATCGACCTTGGCGCTTTTCAGAAACTGCGTGGCCGGGGTTTCACTCACCCGCTCTTTTTTTGCCACGGCACAAGCCTCTTGGGTCCAAGCGCCTTATTGCGCCGGGTCGCGCATCTCGTAACGGATCGCGTCAATCGCCTTGAGCAACTCGGGCGTTAGTACGGTGTTAAAAGCATCAATGTCCTCGTCCAACTGCGCTTGCGTGGTGACGCCAATGATGGTGCTGGCCACCTGCCATTTGCTATGGCAAAAGGCCAGCGCCATCTGCGCCGGGCGCATGCCGTTTTCACGGGCCAAAGCGTTGTAGCGCCGAGCGGCATTCAGCGCCTCGGGCCTACCCCAGCGTTGCTTGCGCACCGAGTCAAACAGGGCAATACGCCCGTCCTTGGGCGCCTGCGGCCCGCTGATGCCCGAAACATCGTATTTCCCGCTGAGCAAGCCATAGGCCAGCGGCGAATAGGCGAGCAAACTCACTTGCAAACGGTGCATGGCTTCGTCCATGCCATTCTCGTGTGTGCGGTTGAGCAAGTGGTAAGCGTTTTGTACCGTAGCCACGCGCGGTAAACCATGCGCGTCGGCCAAACGCACAAACTCGCATACCCCGTAAGGCGTTTCATTGGACAAGCCGATGGCGCGTACTTTGCCCGCTTTCACCAGTTGGCCCAAGGCTTCCAACTGGGTGTGGATGGAAGTCACTTCACGGTCTTTGCTGGGATCGAAATACATTTGCCCGAACAAGGGCACATTGCGCGTGGGCCAGTGCAATTGGTAGAGGTCGATGACATCCGTTTGCAAGCGGCGCAAACTGCCTTCGCAGGCCTCGATGATGTCTTGCGCGCTTACATCCATAGCGCCGCCGCGCACCCAGGGCATGCCGCGCGAAGGGCCGGCCACCTTGGTCGCCAAAATCAGTTGCTTGCGTACCCCGGGGTTTTTAGCAATCCAGTTACCCAAAAAAGCCTCGGTCACTTGAAAGGTTTCTGCCCGTGGCGGCACCGCATACATTTCTGCCGTGTCCCAGAAAGTCACCCCCCGCGCGACGGCGTGGCTGAGCAGGCGGTGGGTGCTGGGTTCATCGACCTGCTCTCCAAAGGTCATGGTGCCCAGGCAAATGGGCGATACATGCAGCGCGCTGCGACCAAGTTGGATAGTTTTCATGGCCAACAGTTTAACGAGGCTTCAAGCGCTAGTAGTCGCCTTTGCGGCGCGCGCTTCCTCCTGCAAGCGCAGCACGCGACGCTGTACTTTGCCGGTGGTTGTCATGGGCAAAGCCTCCACAAACTCGATCTCTTTGGGGTATTCGTAAGGTGCCAGCAGGCCTCGCACATGGGCTTGCAGTTGGCGTGTCAAATCGGCTTCAAAGGGTTTGCGCTTTTTCGCCTGCAGCGCGTGCGCCATCAGGTATTCCGGCGCGATCACCACATAGGCTTTGACCAGCGCGCCCCGGTCCGCATCCGGCTTAGGCACCACGGCCGCATTGGCCACCGCGGCGTGCTTGACCAGGCAGTTTTCAATCTCGCCCGGCCCGATGCGGTAACCGGCGGACTTGAACACATCGTCACTACGGCCCTGGTACCACAAATAGCCTTGCGCATCGCGCACCGCCAGGTCGCCGGTACGGCACCAGTCGCCGGTGAATTTGCCTTGGGTGGCCTGCGGGTTTTTCCAGTAAGCCAAAAAGAAAATGGGGTTCGCCTTGCCATGCACATCCAAGCGGTGCACAGCCACATCCCCAGGATCACCCACTGCGCACTCAAAGCCCGCCGCATCAATCACCGCCACCCGGTGTCCGGGATAGCCCATACCCATGCTGCCGGGCTTGGGCGGCCACAGGCGCGCGCAGTTACCGACGATGTAATTGATTTCGGTCTGCCCGAACATTTCGTTCACCGTCACGCCTAATTGTTTTTTGCAATAGGCAAACACCGCGTCGCCCACCGCCTCGCCCGCGCTCATGATGGCCTGTAGTTTCAAACCCCAGGACCGGCGCACGCTGCGGCCCGGCTGACCCGGCGCGGCTTTCATCATGGCTTTGAGCGCGGTTGGGAACAAAAAGGTGTGCGTCACGCCACAGCGCGCCATCAGCTGCAAAGCCACCTCCGGCCCAAAGCGTCCGCCATAGGCCACAATCTCGCGTCCGAAATACAGCGTGGGCAGTAGCGCGTCCATCAGCCCGCCCGTCCAGGCCCAATCGGCCGGGCTCCAAAACACCGCTTCAGACCCCTTGGGCAGCGCATCCTCAGCCAAGGCAGGCGCTGC
>CAMCJY010000108.1 GCA_945875225.1 Comamonas sp. lk
TGTTTGGTCTGAAGGCGCCCTTGCGCGCTGGAGCATCCTTCCCGCTTGAGCTGCGCTTCGAGAATGCAGGCAAGGTGTTGGTCCAAGTCAACGTTGAAGCCAATAGCGCCGCTACAAACCAGAATCACAAGCACTGAGCCGGCGGCCTAGTGAATGATGATGGTTTCCCAAGCGTAAAAATTCTTGGTTTTGACCGCATCACTGGCGCGCTTTTTTGTGTGGCTCGTAGGGTATCCGGGCCTATAAACCTCACGGCCACACCTCGCTGCCACGATGTTGCCGTTGGGATGTTTATTCTTTAGGTTGAGTGCTTGATCTTGCAAAGGCGTATTCTCATGAAAACCCTCCTGCTTGCAATTTTGTTTTTCTTCACTAGTTCTGCATGGGCTGAGTGGATCACCATTGGCGAGAATGACGTCGATACCCTGTATATCGATTTCGCCAGCCTGCATCCCAATGGAAAAATACGAAAAATCTTAGAGCTTCAAGACTTCAAGCAGCGCGGCAAAGGAGGAGAAATGTCCGTCCTCACCAGATCTGAGTACGATTGTGAGAAGTTGTCTTACCGAGTACTAGCGGTAATCACCTATGCCGGTGCTATGGCAGCGGGTAAGAAGCTATCCACCAATACCAAAAGCTCCAAAGCTTGGGTTTTAGTGATACCGCAAACCGACAGCGAAACAGTGTTCGAAACGGTCTGCGCTCAGTAGATCATTGCAAGGTAATGCAGCGCTCCAGCTCAGCGCGCCAACGCTGCACCGGGCACCGAGTGATTTGCGCGCTGTGCGTTGAAACAAAACTCTGCGTATAGTCAAACGCTGTCGCCCCCGCTTTGACGCTGCCGATCACGTCGGCCTCCCATGCCGGTTCGCACCCGCTAAGCGAACAAGTCGCCCTGCGGTGATGGTAGGTCGGATACGCGGGGCGCTTTTGGGTTGCGCCTCGGACCCGAGGTCGGCAGGCCGCTCTTGCGTGAGCCGTGTCGGGCCTGCACATCCGCCGCCTCCAGCCGGGCGTTTGGTGTTTTGCGCAACCCGTACATCCGGTCTTTGGCGGCTTTCATGGCAGCCTTGTCCTCCACGATGGGCAAAGGATAGTCTGCGCCCATGAGGCACCCGGCCATTTGTTGCACGCTCAGGTCCATCTTCCAAGGTTCTGCCAAATAGGGAAGCGGTACTTTGGCAAGTTCAGGCACCCAGCGACGAATAAACAAGCCCCGTGGGTCTTGGTCTTGTGCCTGTTTGGTGGGCGACTAAATCCGCAGTGTGTTGATACCCGTGGTGCCGCTTTGCATCTGCATCTGGCTCCAGTGAATACCTGGCTCGTAGTCGAGAAATTGGCGCGCCAAAAAAAGACCGGTTTGTCGCCAGTGCAACCACAAATGGTAGCTGGCAAAGCTGACCAGCATGGCCCGCATGCGAAAGTTCAACCAGCCTGTAGCCAGTAGCGAGCGCATGCAGGCATCCACCATGGGATAGCCGGTGCGACCTGCGCACCAGGCGTCAAAGTGCTTGTTGTTGAAGGCGTCCTCCCGCAAGCCATCGCACACGCGGGCGAAATTGCGAAACTCGATGTCGGGCTCATCTTCGAGCTTTTGCATGAAATGACAGTGCCAGCGCAGTCGCCCTGCAAAGCCGCGCAGCGCATAAGCCATCTCCCGTGCAGGCGTATTGCCGATCGCCAACTCGGTGGCTTGGTGTACGGTGCGCAGGGAAATGGTTCCAAACGCCAGATGCGGGCTCAAGCGGCTGCATCCCTCTTCAGCGCTTAAGGGGCTTGAGAGCGCCTTGCGGTACCCATAGCCGCGAACCTGCACAAAGCTGCTGAGGGTGCGCCGCGCGGCACGCTCTCCGGCAGTTTGTAAGGTTTTTCCATGTGGCGAAAGTCCTAGGCTGGACAGCGTGGGCAAGGCAGGTTGCTCTAGCGCCAGCGCTGCGGTAAATTTGCCGTCTAAAAGGTGCAGGGGTGCGTCCATGCGCGCCTGCCAGCGCTTGGCCCATCCTGCACGGTTGCGCAAGCCTCGTGTGACACCAGTCTGCTCGAATTGTTGCCAATTTACGCTTTTGGATAGGCACCAGAGGGCGACCTGGCGGTCGCGCGCGTAGGACCAGGCCGCTCCTGTCTCCTCGTGGCTCAGCAGGTGCGTGAAAGCTACCTCGCGTTGCAGTTGGGCCAGCACCGCTACCGCGGAGCCCACGCGCACCAGCAGCGGCAAGCCGCGCTCGGCCAGGGCTGTGCGTAACTCGCTAAGGCAGGCCAGCGCGAAGTCGACATGGCTGGCATCACAGTCGGGGCTGCTGAGCCACTCAGGTTCGATGACAAAAACGGCGAGTGCGTCTGGGTATGCGCGTGCAGCCACCAAAGGCGCATGGTCGTGCACCCGCAGATCGCGCTTGAACCACACTAGTGCCCGTTGCTTTGTCAAGCTGCCGACCCCTATGGCCGCGTATGGGTGGCGCGGTGACGTAAAAAAACGGCACCACGCAGCGCTGCATGTTTGGTGCGGCGTCCGGCCACCCGGATGCGCCACATCCGAAAAGACGATGGCTTGAGGTGCCGGCGCATCAGATCAATCACCCCGGATTCATTTAAGCCGAATTGCGCCTCTATCGCTTCAAACGCTGTTCTGTCCTCCCAGGCCATTTCAATAATTCGGGAGATGCAGCCTGCAGACAGTGCAGCCGCGCTGACCTCTGACCTTCGAGTCATCGAAGGTTTCATAAAGCCTGGCTTAAGGCAGCCGCCATGGAGCTGCGGGGATAGCGTTCATACACTGACATAGAACTAGATTGTGCTGTCGTTCTTGGAAAGCAGTACGCTGATAGGGTTATTTTTCATTGGGAATCAGGTGCTTACCAGTTTCAGGTCAAAAGCCCGCTCCAACAACCAGATTAATGCCACCAGCATAGTGAGCCAAGAGCCCAGCACGAATACGCCGCGCAAGTAAAAGCGGGTGTTACGCAGCAAAAAAGCCACTGGCAAAAAGCCGGCAACGATGGCCATCTGCCCCACTTCCACTCCAACGTTAAAGCCCAAGAGCGAAAGCACCAAGGCGTCGGCGGGCAAGCCCAGTTCGGCCAGCACGCTGGCAAAGCCGAAACCATGAATAAGCCCGAACCCAAATGCTACCAACCAGCGCCGCCGCTTTACCAAGGGCCACAAGTTGTTGGCAGCAGCGAGCACCACCGAAAGTGCAATGACAGACTCGACTAACCTCGAAGGCAGGGAAACCAGCCCGAGTGCCGCCAGCGACAAAGTAATCGAGTGCGCCGCCGTGAATGAAGTAACGACCCAAAGCACTTCGCGCAAAGCAACGCCAAAGCTGGTGACACCTTGCCAGTGCCGCATGTGCAGTACCAGCACTGCGGGCAACAGCAGGCAGAGCAGAAATAAAATATGGTCAAAGCCGATCCAGATATGCCAAACACCTTCGACAAGGTATTGGCTGAACTGCTCCCAGCGTGACGCCTGCGCGGCACCGAACTGCAGCCCACCGTTGGTGGGCGAAAGCACCGTGGTGTGGGTGGCACCATCCAGTGTCAGGCGCAGCAAGCCGCGGTGCAAACTGTCTAGATCAAACAGCAAGCGGTAATGCAAGCCCAAAGCACCCGTTGCTCCCGGACATACACCGCTCAGGTGTAACACTGCATAGCCGCCGTCGGTATGTTCGTCGACTTGTAAGCCGCTGACCTGAAGCGGGCAGCTTCCATTGCGCGTTAGTGCGAGCCGGCTCAGGGCCCAGGCGCCTAAATCGCTTTGGCGCGCTTGCAATTCTCCCCAGGTAATCTCTGCATTGCCATCGCGGTCTAGGCCCAACGCAAAGTCTATGTCACGCAAAGCGATATCCCACTGCGCTGTGACTGTGTTGCCTTTGACATCCACCACCAGGTAGCTGTCGCTGGCCTTGTGCGCCCAGGCCGTCACCTGGCACACGAGCAGCGCTAATGCCATTGCAAGCCGGCGCATCATGGTGCCATCACCTGTTTCTTGACTACTGGCGGTAATCCCAGCGTCTGTTCGCCCAGCGCCCGCATTGGGGCGTCTTCAAAACCGGTGCTTTGCAGCCAGTCGCGAGCGGGCTTTGCAGCATCAGGATCGCGGGCGGCCAGAGCAGCTTCGAGCAGCATGCGCAGGTCGCGCGGCTCCTTTTGTACTTGGTAGTTTGCAGAGGCCAACTGCACGGCCAATACCGCGTTTTTGCGCAGGCGCAATTGAAACCGCGCTTCTTCCGCACGGTGGGTTGTATCGCCCCGCAACTTGGCCGCTGCAAACCGGTCGTCCAGCGCTTGTAGATGCGCTATTGCCGTGGGTACTTGCAGCAGGGTTTCCGCTTCGGCCAGCCGCAGCAGTAATGGGTCTGACGCCTCCCATCCGGCCAGCAATTTGACAACTTCTGCCGGTCGCTTGTTGTCCAGCAAGAAGTCTGCCCATGCTGCCAGCAGATAGCCATCATCCCGATCCAGCGCCAGCGCATCGCGGTAGTGGCGTTCGGCTCGGGCTTTCTGCCCAAGCCAGGCAGATACTTCACCCAGACGGGTCAGCAACCACAGGCGTTGGTCGTCATAGCGCGCAAGAGCCAGCGTCGTTTGCAGCGTTGCATAAGCGGAACTCAACTGGCCGGTATAAGCCTGCACTAGTCCGGTACATCCACCCTGCAATACCGGGCGCTGTAGTTCTAGCAGGGCAGCGCACTCCTTACGAGCCTTGTCATATTGCGCCAACACCAAATAGATAGCGCCCCGCCATGCATGGGCACCCGCCCGCTCGGGGTCTTGCGCCAGCGCAGCGGCAAAGTCTCCAAGCGCACCATCAAAGTCGTGGCGGTATTGGCGCAGCATGCCCCGGATCACCAGCAGGTCCACAGACATCTTTGGGTCGAATGGGCTGACGACGGCATCTGCATAACCGATGAAGCGGGGATCACCACGGGCCTGCGCGGTATCAAAGTAAGCTTGGGCTAGTGCCGCTGCAACTGCCGCGTCACCGGGAGCTTTGCGAGCGCTTGCGCGTAAGGCATCTAGTTCCCGGGCTCGACTTTCACCGGCACGAAACGGCAACTTTTCGATCACGGTGGCGTCGTCCACAGGTGTTCGCGGCGCCGACTGAGCCGGTGAGGCCAGCAAACTGCTGCACAAAGCTAAGCCTGCACAAAATGACCGTTGGAAATATCTGGAATGCATGTTTGCGGTATATTAAGTTGCGGCTATTTTGCCGTGTTTCCACCGATTAATTCCTAGGATATTGAAGATGAAAAAATTACTGTCTATGCTCGCAGTCGCGGCTTTCTCAATGGCTTCTATAGGCGCTTTTGCCGGATCCCACGGCGGTGCTATGTCGGACAAGGAAAAAGCAGAGTTGACCGAAAAGTGCGCCAAGATGGACCCTGCTAAGGCCGACGACAAGATGAAGGCTGATTGCAAAAAGCTGAAGGAAATGAAGAAGTAAAGACTTCTGACTAGACTGAAAAGCGGACTTCGGTCCGCTTTTTTTTAGCTCCCTGCAGCAGATGGATAAGCAATCGCCTCGGGTTTCCTGCGTAGCGCTTGACCTATATTGCTCAATTTTGCAAAAAACGTTTTTGTACGATTTTCAATCGGGTCGGATTGAAAAATCAATCGGGCGAGGGTGATTTCACTTGTATCGGATCGCTTGTCCTCGTCTTTGGAATGTCTGCGGCGATTGACCTTGCGCTTTCGCTGCGCAGGGCAGATCTAGACCAGGGTCAGATGCTTACCATGGTGACGATGGGGGTACTCGTTTGAATCAGTTCTTCCAAGAGTGACATCGCGTCTTTAGCCGTTGCTGAGTAGGGATCAAATTCAGGATGCGCCATCTGCACCATGGGATCGTCTTTAGACAAATAAACAAGCGCCATAGACCATTGACCAAATCGCCGACTTTCAATCTCTTCAATGGATAACAATTGAACGTTTTGATGGTGGCGATCTGCCATGATTTGCGAATACAAAGTATTTACTCGCGTTCGTTCGCCTTCCAACACTTGCATCCATAAGCCTGAGCCTTGGCATAAAACACCCGTAATATCTAGCTTTTTGTTATTGGCGCTAGATTTTTCTAAAATCGACGTGGTGACTGTCGTGGTAATGGGGCCTACTGATTGGCTGACATACAAAAGGCGTACGAGCATATTGGGCTCCTTTTAGAAACTGATAACGCAATGCGTAGGTGGTATCTTTTGCTGGTTGCTCAACTGATACTACCGCATGTCACCGCGGCGTGTTCTATCTTCCGAAAATTGAGGCGCTTAAACGTACTACCATAGCTTGACGAGGCGACGGGCTTCGAGTCGGCCACACGTCTGTGCGCAAACAGCAAAAAAATGATCCGCCTTATTCAGTCACTTTGATGAGCCAGCAGACTCTTCCTCCTACTCCTTTGCCTGCTGCTGATACAGCACAACGCCGCCTGGTGCAGGTGTGGTTTGTTGGTGTCTTCATGGCAGCACTCGATTCAGCCATCGTGGGGCCGGTGCTGCCGGCATTGCGTGCATCCTTTGGTATTGACAACCGTACTGCCGGACTGCTGTCTACCGTTTTTTCCCTAAGCTCGATGTGCAGCACGGCGCTGATGGCTTACTTCAGCGACCGCCATGGTCGCCGTCCAGTGTATCTGGCCAGCGTGGCGTTTTTCGCCATCGGCTCGCTGTGCATCGCTGCTGCACCCAGCTTTGACCTGCTGCTGATCAGCCGCGCCATCCAGGGCATCGGTGCAGGGGGCATTGCGCCGGTGGCCAGTGCTGTGATTGGTGATGTGTTCACAGCCGAGCGGCGGGGCCGTATTTTGGGGCTG
>CAMCJY010000109.1 GCA_945875225.1 Comamonas sp. lk
TGAGCACTTCCCAGAAGCTTTGCTCAAGCTATTTAACGGTGAAAACTTTGGCAAGCTGGTGCTGCAAGTCGCCAGCGCCTGAAGGGAACGGCTTCCTAGCTGACCATCGCCGCGTACACCATGTTGCGAAACAAAGGCCGGTAGTACTCGCGCTGGTTGGGCGCCTGGATCATGAGGATGGCAAACATGTCCTCTTTCGGGTCCACCCAAAACGTAGTGCCGGCGATGCCGCCCCAGGAGTACAGGCCCACGCTGCCTGGCGCCGTGTCCAGGCCATCGGCCAAGCGAACCGAAAAGCCCAGGCCAAAGCCGGTGCCTGGTGACAACATATTGCCTGCGTTTTCAGTGCGGTTCTGGCCCATGCGGCCCAAGTGGTCCGACGTCATGAGGCGCACGGTATGCGGGCTGAGTAGGCGCTGCCCGTCCAGCTCGCCGCCATTGAGCATGCACTGACAAAAACGCGCATAGTCGGCTACGGTAGCGCCCAAGCCGCCACCGCCGGACTCCAGCTTTGGCACCTCCGTCAAATCAATGAGTTCCATGGGCGTACCGCCATCGGGGTCGTGGACAAAGGCCTGCGCGATACGGTGCTGCTTGTCGGGGGGCACATAAAAAGCAGTGTCCACCATGCCCAGCGGTCCCAGCACCTGCTCTTGCAGCAAGCGGCCCAAACTTTGGCCCGAGACCACTTCAAGCAGCGCGCCCAACACATCGGTCGAGCGGCTGTATTCCCAAAGGCTGCCGGGCTCGAACATCAGCGGCAGGCTGGCCAGAAGTTCCGCAAATTGCGCATTGCTATAGCCGCGCGTAGTGGTGCGCAAGCCTGCTTCGTCATATATTTTTTGCACCGGCGCCTGGCCCAAAAACTCATACGTCATGCCCGCCGTATGGCGCAACAAGTCATAGACCGTGACGGCCGCGCGGGGTGGGCGCAGTTGCATCTGGCCGTTTTCCATATGCGCCACTTGCACCTTGGTAAAAGCGGGCAGGTAGCGCGCCACCGGGTCACTGAGGAACAAGCGCCCTTGCTCCACCAGTTGCATAGTGGCCACCGAAACCAGAGGTTTGGTCATGGAGTAAATGCGAAAGATCGCGTCTTTGTGCATGGCCGCGCCGCTGGCCGGGTCGCGCTGGCCGATGGCCTCATGCAAAACCACTTTGCCATTTCGGGCGATCAATGCCACCGCGCCGGGCAAGCGACCTTTGGCCACTTCGGCCTGCAAAATGTCCAAGAGGCGGCTGGCGCGCGCCGGGTCAAAACCCTGCGATGTGAGCGCTGCGGTGGGGAGTGGATGCGATGCCGTCATAAAAAATTCTTTTCACCTTAAAGAGGATTGTTTTCGTGCGCTGCGCTGCGGGCTAACTCTTGCTCTTGCAACCAGCGCCACATCACCTTGCCAGCGCCACTTTTGGGTAGCGCGTCTAAAAATTCGACAGCGCGCGGCACTTTATAGACCGCCATATTGTCGCGGCACCAGTCGATGATGTCTTGCTCGCGTACTTGTCTCTTGTGCGTGCCGCGCAGCACCACCATGGCTTTAACCAACTCGCCGCGATAGGCATCCTGGGTGGCGATGATGCAAGCCTCTTGGATGGCGGGGTGGCGGAACATCGGCGCTTCGACCTCTGCTGGCCAGACCTTAAAGCCCGAGGCATTGATCATGCGTTTAAGCCTATCGGTCATGAAAAAATAACCATCTTCATCGACCCGGCCCAGATCGCCCGAGCGGAAATACACATGCCCGTTCCCATGCTTGTCCCTTGTTTAGCTTGCCGCTACGCTATTTTGCCGGCGCTGCGCAACCGCAAAGAGTGGCTAACCATAAGGCGCGCGGCCTACCAAGGCAATGCCCGTTGTCACGCGAGAGACGGTAAGACGCAAGGGCCTGTTTATTCACTCGCCATTCCAAACCCAGGCTTGTAAGGCTATATTCGCGCTGTGGGGCACAATGGCGGCTCCGCTTGCCTTGCGCTTGCAGGCCGTAAATCCTGGAGCAAACCCCATTTTTTTGGAGCATTCAACATGAAATTCAATCCCTTACACGGCCTTGGCGCTGTGTTTACTGTTACAGCCTTACTCGCTAGCGCACCTGCCCACGCAGGGAAAACCCTTGATTCGATCAAGGCGCGCGGCCAAGTCGTTTGTGGCGTGCATACCGGACTGGCCGGCTTTAGCGCCGCCGACTCCAATGGCAAATGGTCCGGCATCGACGTGGACATCTGCCGCGCCGTCGCTGCCGCCACCCTGGGCGACCCGGAAAAAGTCAAATTCGTACCGCTGACCGCGCAAGCCCGATTTGCCGCTGTGCAGTCCGGCGAAGTCGATGTGCTCTCGCGCAACACCACTTTCACCCTGACCCGCGACGCCTCCATTGGCCTGAGCCAAACGGCTGTGGTGTACTACGACGGTCAGGGCTTCATGGTGCCCGTCAAGAGCAAGATCAAGAGCGCCAAGCAACTCAAAGGCCAAACTGTGTGCGTGCAATCGGGCACCACTACCGAGAAAAACCTGACCGACTTTTCCAAAGCCAACGGCCTGAACATCAAACCCGTGGTGTTTGAAAAGCTCGACGGCGTGGAAGGCGCTTATTTCTCGGGCCGTTGCATCGCCTACACCACCGACGCATCCGGTCTGGCTTCGGTGCGCAACAAGTCCGCCAAGAACCCGGCCGACCACCTGATCCTGCCCGAGCTGATTTCCAAAGAGCCTCTAGGCCCGATGGTGCGCCGTGGCGATGACGAGTGGACCGCAATTGTCAAGTGGACGATTTACGGTCTGCTCGAAGCCGAAGAAAACGGCGTAACGCAAGACAATTTGGAATACCTCAAAGCCACGAGCAAAGACCCTGTCGTGGGCCGAATTTTGGGTACCACCGAAGACACCGGCAAGCTGCTGGGCTTGGAAAAAGAATGGCTGGCCAACGCGGTCAAAGCCACCGGCAACTACGGCGAGATTTTTGAGCGCAACGTCGGCCCCAAATCAGCCCTGCAATTGCCGCGCGGCCTGAACAATTTGTGGAGCAAAGGCGGCATACAGTACGCACCGCCTATCCGCTAAGCCGGCGGGCCGCAAGCGGCCTGGCGCAGACACTAGGGCAGTTGCATAGCGCCTTGCACTGCCCTTTTTCTGTGCCGGGTCCGTGCAAAACCTTTTAAGCAGTAAACCAAGGTCGTATGAGCGCAGCATCCACACCCCCGGTAAAAAACCGCTGGTCCTGGCGCAGCCAAGCCTTTCGCGCGCTGGTGTACCAGGTGCTGGCGGTGGGGGTGATCGCGCTGATCGTCTGGTTTTTGGCGCACAACACCGCCACCAATATGCGCCAGCGCGGCATCCAAAGCGGCTTTGGGTTTTTGCTGGGCACGGCAGGTTTTGATATTGGCGAGAGCCTGTATGCCTTTGACTCCGGCGAGTCGTATTTGCAGGCCTATTTGGTCGGCGTCACCAACACCTTGCGGGTCGCTATTTTGGGTATTGTGCTGACCACGCTGCTGGGCACGCTGTTGGGCATAGGGCGCTTTTCACGCAACGCCTTGGTGCGCGGGCTGTGCCGACTGTACGTGGAATTGTTCCGCAATATCCCCTTGCTGCTGCAACTGCTGATGTGGTATTTGTTTTTTACAGAAGTGCTGCCTGCTGCCACCGAGCCCTGGATACTGGGCCCGATGTTCCTGAGCAAAGGCGGCCTTAATTTCCCGATTCCTGTGTGGGCCAGCGGCCATGTGTGGGCGGCCTGGGGGCTGCTGGCGGGCCTGTGCGTCGGCTGGTTGTGGCGTGGCCGCGCGCGTCGGCGCTTTGAAGTGACGGGGCAGCCGCACAGCATGTGGTGGGCTCCCCTTGGCTGGGTGGTTTTAGGCACCTTCGTCGGATGGCTGCTAGGCGGCGCACCAAGCGAGCTCAACGCGCCTTTTAAAGGTGAATTTGCGATTGAAAACGGTGGCGCGCTGACCCCCGAATTTCTGGCCCTGCTGGTAGGCCTGACGATTTACACCGCCGCCTTTGTGGCCGAGGTGGTGCGCGGCGGCATCCAGTCGGTGTCGCTGGGCCAGGCCGAGGCCGCCAGCGCGCTGGGCTTGTCGCAAGGCCAGAGCATGCGTTTAGTGATGTTGCCCCAGGCCCTGCGCGTCATCATTCCGCCCATGACCAGCCAGTACCTGAACCTGACCAAAAATTCCTCTCTGGCGGTGGCCATCGGCTACCCGGACGTGGTCTCGATTGCCAACACCGCCATCAACCAGACCGGCCGCACCGTGGAATGTATTGCGCTCATCATGTTGGTGTACCTGAGCACCTCCTTGCTCACTTCCTTGGTGATGAACTGGTACAACGCACGTGCCGCGATCAAAGAGCGTTAAGGACGAACAACCCATGTCCACTTTTAACGCCATCACCCCCCGCCCGGCCCCGCAATCGAACAGCGGGCCCGTCGCCTGGTGCAAAGCCAATTTATTCCACGACTGGAAAACCAGTACCGGTACGCTGCTGATCGGGCTGATTCTTTTGTGGCTGCTGCCGCGCCTGTTTCATTGGGCGATTACCGACGCCGTCTGGAACGGCAATTACGAAACCTGCCATGCGGCCAATGGTGCTTGCTGGGCGGTGGTACGCGAAAAGTTCCGCTTTATTTTGTTTGGTCGCTATCCGCATGAAGAGCACTGGCGTGCATTGCTAGGTACGGCCATGCTGCTGGGCCTGATTTTGGCCAGCTGCACCCGGGCTTTCTGGCGGCCCTGGCTAGTCGCCCTGTGGGTGGGCGTGCTGGTGGTGTATCTGGCGTTGATGCGTGGCGGCTTTGCCGGCCTGCGCTTTGTGGAAACCGACTTGTGGAGCGGCCTGCCACTGACGATTTTGCTGGCTTCACTGTCCATGGTGATGGCCTTCCCAATTGCGGTCTGCATTGCGCTAGGGCGGCGCTCGAACATGCCGGCGATTAGCAGCCTGTGCACTGTGTATGTGGAGCTGATACGCGGCGTGCCGCTGATCTCGGTGCTGTTCATGGCCTCGTTTATGTTTCCGCTCTTGATGCCGCAAGGCTTCAATATCGACGTGCTGATCCGCGTACTGGCCGGCATTACCTTGTTTGCCGCTGCGTATATGGCCGAGGTCATACGCGGCGGCTTGCAAGCCATACCCAAAGGGCAGATCGAAGCGGCAGCCACGCTAGGCCTTTCTTACTGGCAAACCCAGCGCCTGATTGTGCTGCCCCAAGCCTTGGCCATGGTGGTGCCGGGCATCATGAATAACTTTATTGCCACCTTCAAAGACACTTCGCTGGTTTCTATCGTCAGCCTCTACGAATTGACCGGTGCCATGGGCATGGCGATGAATTCTGAAGCCGACTGGCGCCCCTTCCACATCGAAGGCTATTTGTTTATCGCCCTGATTTATTTTGTGTTTTGCTATTCGATGTCGCTGTACAGCCAATGGATTGAAGCGCAAGTGAATAAAAGCAAACAGCGTTAAGGACAGCCATGACCGAGCCCATCATCACCTTCGACAAAGTCAACAAATGGTATGGCAACAACTTCCATGTCCTGCGCGACATCGACTTGCAAGTCGGCGCGGGCGAGCGTATCGTGATCTGCGGGCCTTCCGGCTCGGGCAAATCCACATTGATACGCTGCATCAACCACCTGGAAGAACACCAGCAAGGCCGCTTGGTAGTCGATGGCGTGGAGATTACCGACGACCTCAAAGCGATTGACGATGTGCGCAAAAAAGTCGGTATGGTGTTTCAGCAGTTCAATTTATTCCCGCACCTCACGGTGCTGGAGAACCTGACGCTCTCGCCCATGTGGGTGGGCCGCCTACCCAAAAAAGACGCCGAAGAAAAAGCCATGGAGCAATTGCGCCGCGTGCGCATTGCCGAGCAGGCGCTCAAATACCCGCTGCAACTGAGCGGCGGCCAGCAACAGCGGGTGGCGATAGCGCGGGCTTTGTGCCTGACGCCTAAAATCATGCTGTTTGACGAGCCAACCTCAGCGCTGGATCCGGAGATGATCAAGGAAGTGCTCGATGTCATGATCGAGATGGCCGAGCAAGGCATCACCATGGTGTGCGTGACGCATGAAATGGGTTTTGCCAAGGCCGTGGCCGATCGGGTCATTTTTATGGACGAGGGGCAGATCGTGGAACAAAACACGCCCGAGGCGTTTTTCAACAACCCGCAAAGTGAGCGCAGCCGCGACTTTCTGTCCAAAATACTAGGCCATTGATTTGAACCACATTCCCCGCACCGAGGACCTTGCCGCATCCACTGCCAACGCGCCCGCCTTCAGCCAAACCGAGTTTCGCCAAGCACTGGGCCAATTTGCCACGGGCGTAACCGTAGTGACGGCTCGTAGAGATAGCGGCGCCCTGGTGGGCCTGACGGTGAATTCGTTTAACGCTGTTTCGTTGGATCCGCCTTTGGTGCTCTGGAGCCTGGGCCTGCGCTCAGCTTCTATGGAAGTGCTGCGCAGTTGCACGCACTACGCCATCAATGTGCTGGGCGCTGAGCACCAAGCTCTGGGAACGCAATTTGCCACCAAAGCCATAGACCGCTTTGCAGGCGTAGCCTGGCACAGCGGCGATTACGCGCTGCCCTTGATTGAGGGCGCAGTCGCCACCTTCACTTGCTTTAACCGCAGTCGCTATGCCGAAGGCGACCACGTAATTTTCGTAGGTGAAGTCGAGCGCTGCACCCACCGCGACGCCGCCGCGCCGTTGGTCTACCACGCCAGCCAGTTTTTTACCGGCGGCTTGCGTTAAGCAACTTCACTTTCTTTCCCGCGCTATGGACCGCAAGGAACACCTGGACGCCT